>JALQTD010000041.1 GCA_023264155.1 Flavobacteriales bacterium
CATGGTGTCGAACTTGGGCGGATTGCACATCCCGATGGCCTTTTGCTTGTCACGGAAGGATGAGATCCGGCGGGACGTTCCGGTGGTGGTGCATTGCCGTTCGGGCGCTCGGGCTGCGGCCATCATCTCGGCCTTGATCCAAAAAGGCGATTTCGACAACCTGTACAACCTCACAGGGGGCATCACGGCTTGGGCCGCATCGGTCGAACCGGGGATGGACGTCGCATGAGCCGGTCGCTCGCAGATTGGGGGCGCGTCTACCTCACGGGTTTTTCCATGGGGGTGGCCGACCTGGTTCCGGGGGTGTCCGGGGGAACCGTGGCGTTCATCGCCGGGATTTACGACGAATTGTTGGGAACGATTGCCGGGGTGCGCTTTTCCCTGCTGACGGAATTGCGCGAAGAGGGAGTGGTCGCCACTTGGCGCTCCGCCAACTTGACGTTCTTGGTGGTGCTGCTCGCCGGGGTGTTTACTGCGGTGGCCGCATTGGCCGGGCTGCTGCATCGGTTGTTGGAGGAGGAGCCCGAGCGGCTTTGGGCGTTTTTCTTCGGGCTGGTCGCGGCTTCGGTGCCGTTGGTCGGTCGGGAAATCAAGCGGTGGACCGCCCAACGCGGGGTGCTCGCCACCATTGGGCTTGCTGCTGCCGGGCTGATCACCTCGCTGCCACCTTTGATGCAATCCGACCACCCTGCGTTCTTGTTTGCGTGCGGTGCAGTCGCCATTTGTGCGATGATCTTGCCGGGCATTTCGGGCAGTTTTTTGCTGCTCATCCTCGGCGCGTATGCGGCGGTCATCGGCGCGCTGAAGTCCTTTGATCTCGTGCGCATCGGGGTGTTCGGTGCGGGTGCCGTGGTGGGGTTGCTCGGGTTCAGCCGGGTGCTGAAGCGGTTGTTGGACGAGCGCCGGGCCGCCACCTTGAGCGTCCTGACGGGCTTTTTGCTCGGATCATTGAATGCGTTGTGGCCGTGGAAGGAAGCCGTGCGCGAATTGTACACGCACAGCGATGGGCGCATTGAGTACTTCCGAGTAAACGCTGGGGTGGGCGACGACGTGTGGGCCTTGGTGGCGTTGGCGGTCGCCGGCGCGGTGCTGGTGCTGGGCTTGGATCGCTTGGGCAGGATGGTTAAGGGTCAACGGGCATGAGCCGCAAGTGGGGGTTGCTGGGCCGTTCGTTGGGCCATTCGTTTTCACCGTCCTTTTTCCAGGCCAAATTCGCTCGCCTCGGACTCCACGATGCGTCCTACACGCTGTTCGAGCGGCCTTCCGCCTCGGCGCTCCGAGCGCTCTTCGAGGAGGATCCGGAATTGGAGGGGGTGAACGTGACGGTGCCGTTTAAGGAGGAGGTGATGGCGGAGCTGGACGCGCTGACGCCGGTGGCAGCCGCCATCGGGGCGGTGAACGTGGTGCGGCGGGAGGCCGGTGGACGGCTGATCGGGCACAACACCGATGCCGAGGGGTTTGCGGGGTCACTCAGGCCGTTCTTGACCGGCGACCACGACCGGGCGCTGGTGATCGGCGCGGGGGGTGCGGCCGCTGCGGTGCGGTACGCCCTGACGGGGCTGGGCATCGACGTGGTGCATGCGGTGCGCCGGGATTTGCCGGAGGGCACGCCGTACCGGTGGGTGCGGTTGGACGCAATCGAGCCGCTGGCCGTGGCGCATCACCGGCTCGTCGTTCAGGCCACGCCGGTGGGCACCGCGCCGGACGTGGAGGCGTCCGTGCCGTTCCCGTGGGACGGGGTGGGCCGCCGGCATTTCGTGGTGGACTTGGTCTACAATCCGCCGGTGACGGCGTTTTTGCGGCGGGCGCAGGAGCGCGGCGCGATGACCTTGAATGGGCAAGACATGCTGATGCTGCAGGCGGAAGCGGCGTGGCGGTTTTGGTCTGAAACCTCCCCGACTTAGGCCAAATCCAACCGCAGCCCCACGCGCACCGATGCTTACCGAGGAAGCATGATCGCTTTTCGCATAGCGCTATGGTTTTTCAGTCATTCTCCTCGTTTAGGCGATTTCACGCATCAAATACCATACGCATATTCACAGCACCCCCTTCGAATGCACAGGCAGTCCAGCGCTGTCCTAGCGGAGGAGTTCGCTGGGCGGGTTGCCCTTCACTCCGGCTTGGACACCTCGACCGTCACTTCGTCGGTGAAGGCCCCAGGAGCCGGTTGCGAGTGCACCCACTTGGTTTCGCCCGCGCGTTTTTTGCTCGACGCTTCCAAGACAAACGTGACGTTGGCTGGGAGCCGCAGGACCGCTTCGCCTTGTTTATTCGTGGTGGCCTCGAGCAACGTGGTGACCCCTTGGGTGTCGCGCAACCGCAACGCCGCATCGGCCACGGGTTCGCCCGCCTCATCGCGCACGGTCACGGTGACGAGGCCCGACCAAATCGCCCCGACATTGGCCCCCAACAGCGGGTGGTTCGTGACGTCCATTTCGTAAATGTCGCGTTCGCCATACCCTTCGGAGCGCTCAGCGGTAATGAGCAGTCGGGTGCCGTCAGGGCTCAAGGAAAACGTGGACTCTTCGCGTGGGCCGTTGATCGGCATGCCGAGGTTGACGGGCACCGACCAGCCGCCTTCGATGAATTCGGTGCGGTAGAGGTCATAGCCTCCGAAGCCGGCATGGCCGTTGGACGCGATGACGAGGACGCGGCCGCCATCAAGGGCTTGGACGAATTTCTCGTCGCGGTCCGTGTTGACCACCGAGCCCAAGTGCTCGGGCTTGGACCAACCGGCTCCGCGTTGCTCGGAGACGTAGACGTCGCCACGGCCAAGGCCTTCAGGGCGCTCAGAAATGAAGTAGAGCTTGCCTTGGGTGAGGGAGGCGGAGCCTTCGTAGTAAGTGGAGTTGACGGGTTTGGGGAGGGGGGAGATTTGGCCCCAATTGCCTTCCACATTGCGCTCTGAAACGCAAATATCGCCGCTCAAGAACTCATCGTTTCGGTAGACAAACAACTGGTTATCAGCCGGCCAACTCAACAGCGCATCGTATCCCATGCTGTTCACCTCGCCCGGCAACAACACCGCGCGCGCGCCTGCTGTGCTCACGTAGATGTCCGAGAAGAAGCGGAAGTCCCCGTCCTCGTCGATGGCATCGTTCAGGCCCCCATCCCGACGGGAAGTGAACGCAATGGCAGACCCGTCCGGCGACCAATGCGGGGCATACTCGTCGAAGCGGGAATTGATCTCCGCACCGAAGTGGTGGATGGGCAAATCGAGGGCGCGGTCGGCGGCATTCCAAGCCCGGCGGCACTCGTTGATGAAGCGTTCCACCTCTTCTCGCGCCTCCCCCGACGGCTGGTCGAAATCGAGGTGCAGCGTGAAGGCGCCGATGGCCTCTTCGTAGCGGCCCAAGGCATGCAGCACCTCGCCCCGGAACCGTTGTTCGCTGTTCGCCAACTTTTCGTCGGTGTCCGCCACCTTATCGAGGTACTGGAGGGCGAGGTCTTCCCGGCGCAGGCCGGCATGGCAACGGGCGATCCACAGCATGGTGCGGGCATCGTTGGGCAGCTCGTCGAGGAGGTCGCGGTAGGTGGTCAGGGCGCCCCGGAGGTTGCCGATGTTGAAGTCGTGGCGGGCGTCCGCAAACTGGACGGTGTACTTCAAAGGGAGGGCGTTCGACGTGGTGTCGGACTGGGCGGCTGCGCTGAAGCTCAGGGCGCAAGCGGCCAGGAGGATGCTGGATTTCATCGACATGGACCGAAAGGTACGGACTGCGAGCGGCGTATCTTTGGGGGCGTGAACGCGAAGAATCAACAGGGAGGTGTTCCCCCGACGGAACAGGTGGGTGCGCACGGGCCGCTCGAGGGGGCGGGGGTGCGCGACCTCGTCGAACGGATGCACGCTGCGGATCGGGCGGCCTGGGAAGCCGTGGGGCGGGCGCTGCCTGCGATTGAGGCCGTCATTGAGGTGGTGGAAGCGCGGATGCGGGCCGGAGGGCGGCTGTTTTACATCGGGGCGGGGACGAGTGGGCGTTTGGGGGTGGTGGATGCGAGTGAGTGCCCGCCGACCTTTGGGGTGGAGCCCGGCCGGGTAGTGGGGGTGATTGCCGGGGGGGATGGGGCGATTCGGACGGCCGTGGAGGGCGCGGAGGACGACCCGCAGGGGGCGTGGAGGGATTTGCAGGCGTACATGCCCGACGCGGCGACGGACACCGTGGTGGGCATTGCGGCCTCGGGTCGGACGCCTTATGTCGTCGGTGGACTGACAGATGCCCGAGCGCACGGCCTGCATACGGTGGCCCTGGTGTGCAACCCCGGGTCGCAAGCCGCCGCCGCCGCGCACCAAGCCATCGAGGTGGTGACGGGGCCGGAGTTTGTGACGGGTTCCACGCGTTTGAACGCCGGCACGGCGACGAAGCACGTTCTGAACATGCTCACCACGGTGACCTTCATCCGGCTGGGCCACGTGCGCGGGTCCCAAATGGTGGACCTGAAGCCGACCAATGTCAAGCTGCACGAGCGGGCCGTCAGGATGATCCGGGAGTGGAGCGGGGTCGATGAAACGGAAGCCATCCGGCTGCTCGACGCACACGGCAGCGTACGGGCGGCCCTTGAAGCGGTGAAGGACTGATGCACACGCTAGAACCCTATTACGCGTGGCGGAACCACTACGTGGCGAGCGAGGACGAACGGTCGCCGTTCTTCGGGCGGGAGTACAGCGAGTTGGAGTATTCGCGTTTGGTCTACAACCACTACATTCACCCGCAATGGGACGATTTCGGCTCCCCCACCCTCCTGTGCAAGATCCTGTACGTCGACTACGATGACCGCTGCGCCATCCTCGAATTCATCGGCGAATGGAACGACTGCCTGTACAACGACATCGCGCTGCTGAAGCGGAATGTCATCGATGAATTGCTGGCGGAAGGCGTCCGGAAATTCGTGCTCATCGGGGAGAACGTGCTGAATTTTCACCACAGCGACGACTGCTACTACGAGGAGTGGTTCGAGGAGGTCACCGAGGAGGACGGGTGGATCGCGCTGCTGAATTTCCGCGAGCACGTGGTGGCCGACATGCAGGCGATTGACGTGGACAGCTACTTCGCCTTGGGCGGGGAGTTGGCGGAATTGGGCTGGCGGACGATGACGCCGATGCACCTCGTGGAGCACGTGGACGGGTGCGTGAACGAGCGCTGGGGGTTGCTGGACTGAGCGCGCCTACAGAATGTGTTCCGCGACGTAGCGGTCGATGGGGAAGGCCAAATCCCCGTCGCGCAATTCCGCACGCCGCACCCACCGCCACTTCAGGCCCGCCTCCCCTTCCGGTTCGCGCACGGGCGCGTCCGGCGCGGTGGGCCAGCGTGAGCTGCATTCGGCCGGGAGGGCGACGTGGTAATAGAGGGACAGGATTTGGTCCGAGGGACGGAAAACGCTCCGCACGAAAAAGCCCGTCGTATAGGCATGGCCCAGGATCTCCGCCTGCTGGCCGATCCCCGGCCCCAACTCCTCCACGAGCTCCCGGCGCAACGCATCCTCCGGCCCCTCCCCTAACTCCACCCCGCCACCCGGGAACTTCACCGCCGGCCCACCCGGCAGGTCCTCGCGCACCGTCAACACCCGATCGCCCGCCGCAATCAGCGCATACACCCGCACGTTGAAGCGGCTCACGGCCTCCCGAAACGCCACGGTCATCTCCCGCTTGCCCGGCGGCCCCGGCGCCTTCTCCACCCGCCAGCCCGCCGCCCGCATCGCCCGCCGCGCCTCGCCCTGCGCGCAATACGTCACGAGCCGCCCACCCTCATGCGTGGCCGCCAGCAGCCGCTCGAACACCTCGGCCCGCCACAACTCCGGCTGGGCATTTGGCGCAAACGCATCGAAGAAAATGACGTCGAATTGCGGCGCTTCCCAAACGCAGTCCTCCAGCCGCCCCACCGTCACTTCAAACCCGAACTCCGGCTCGTCCCATTTCGCGCCCGCCTGCAAACGGGCCACCTCATCGGGCGCCAACCCCTCCACCGGCATCGGCTCCACGGGAAACGCCTCCACCGCATGGTACTCCACCCGGCGCCCCGTCCTGCGCGCCCACATCCACGCCAATGCCGCGTTCAGCCCCGTACCGAAGCCCACCTCGAACACGCGGATGGGCGCATCCCCCGGCTCCACTGCATCCAGCCCGTGCGCGATGAACACGTGTTCCGACTCCGTGCGCGCCCCGTGTACGCTGTGGTACGTCACCCCAAACCGCTCACTGCGCAAGGTGGCCGACCCATCCCCCGTTTCCACTCGTTCGTTCATGTCCGAAAGTTCGGACGAATGCCCAACACGTCAAAACCCCTCGATCGCTCCCAGCCCAAAGAGCGCGAAATCCAGCCGCACGGGGTCCTGCGGATCGATGGCGCGCAGTGCCGCTGTCAACTCCTCCACCGCCTTCCAGTCGTTCGCCTTCCGCTCCAGCAGCCCCAACTGCCGCCCCACGTTCGAGGTGTGCACGTCGAGCGGCATCATCAGTTCGGAAGGGTGCATCGTGCGCCAAAGACCCAAATCCACTCCCCGCCCCGCCGGACGCACCATCCACCGGAGGAACATGTTCAACCGCTTGGCCGCCGAACCCTTTCGCGGGTCCGCCACGTGCTTCCGCGTGCGGTGCTTCTCGGGCATCCCCGCAAACACCGCCGCGTGGAAGGCCGCAAGGCGCGAGAACGCATCGGGGCCTTGGTTGAACAGCTCCTCCAACGAACGCCCACCGGCAAGCGCCTGCTGCAACCCGGCCACCACCACCGCCACGTCCGCCGCATTGAACGTCCGGTGCACAAACCCGGCAAAGGCCTGCTCCACCTCACGGGGGGTGGCCTCGCGGACGAACCGATCGGGCGCGTTGTCCATTCGCTCCATCATGGCGGTTGCGCTCTTCAAAATCGCTTTGCGGTTGCCCCAGGCGATGAGTGCCGTGAACAGCCCCGCCATGGCGGCATCCGCGGAATCGCTGAACCGGTGCGGGATGCTGATGGGGTCGTCCGGAATGAAGTCAAGCGCCTCGTACCGATCGGCTTTCTCGAGGAGAAAATCGCGCAGCTCGGCAGGGGTGAGATTCATGGGGGAGTTCGCCATCAGGGTGCAAAATTGGCGCTAAATTTGGCCCGATGGAATTTGTGCATCCGGAAATACTGTGGGGGCTCGCGGCGTTGGCGATTCCGGTCATCATCCACCTGTTGAATTTTCGGCGGTACAAGCGCGTGGCCTTTTCGCACGTCGCTTTCCTGCAGCAGGTTGAACGCCAAACCCGTTCCACGCAGCGCCTGAAGCACCTCCTGGTGTTGCTCGCGCGGCTCGTCGCGGTTGCGGGGTTGGTTTTGGCCTTTGCCCAACCGTTCACGCCACCGCCCGCAGGAATGAATCAAGAAGGGACGAGCGGCGCGGCCATCAGCTTGTACATCGATAACAGCCTGTCCATGCAAGCCGAGGGCGAACGCGGGCCGCTGCTGCAGACCGCACGCGACAAAGCCGCGGCCATCGTCGAACAATACGGCGAAACCGACCGGTTCCACGTCTTCACGCCCGACTTTGCCGGACGGGATCAGCGGCTGCTCACCCGCGACCAAGCGCTCGAACGCATCAGCGAAATCGCCATCAGCCCTGCCGTTCAACCGCTCGATGCGGTGCTCCGACGGGCCGAGGATGCCCTGGCCGGCGAAACCGACAAGCGACGCGCTTTGTATGTCTTTTCTGACTTGCAGCGCAACACGCACCGCTTGCCAGATCGCGCCCCGGGGGCGCCGGATTCTGCCTTGACGGCGGGGTGGCCCTTGGCCTTCGTACCGGGCGAGGCTGGCGGGTTTCCGAATGTTTGGGTGGATTCGGTGTGGTTCGATAGCCCCATGCGGATGGCCGGGGCAGCGGCGGCGTTGCACGTGCGTTTGCGGCACAACGCCGCTTCGGGAGCGGACGGCCTGCCCATCGCCCTGGAGCTCGACGGGCGCCGGGCGGCGATCGGGACATTCAACCTCGTTCCCGGCATGGCCACCGACACCACCTTGCGGTTCACCCACGGAGCAGCCGGGTGGCGGGCTGCCAAAGTCGTGGTCGACGACGCCCCCGTCCAATTTGATGACGCCTTGCATTTCGGCTTTCAGGTGGCGGGAGCGGCACGCGCCATAGGGTTCACGGAGGGGTCGAATGCCGCATTGACCAAGGCTTTGTCGCGGGTGTATGGGGTGGATGAAGTCGACTGGGAAGTGGTGCAGGGGTTTGAACCGGAGGCGCTTGAAGGGCGGGATTTGGCCGTGGTGTTTGGCATGCGGCGGCCGAGTTCTGGACTCGCGGCGGCGCTGGTGGCCTTCGCGGAACAGGGCGGCACAGTGGTCGTGGTGCCTGACAGCGCAGAAGTGGGCGCAGAAGGATTTTACCGCAACCTCCTCAGCCGCATTCCGGTTTGGGAGGAACGCGATGACCGGGTGCGGGCATTGAGCTGGGAGCATCCCCTGTTCAAAGGGGTCTTCGGGGCCGTGCCCGAGCGGCCCGACTTGCCCAAGGCCAGCCGGGTTCAGCGCGTGGAATTGGGGGCGCGCACGGAAGTGTTGGCGGAACTCGAGCAAGGTGGCCCCTTCCTCTCGGGAACACCGACCGGCCGGGGCTACATTTACGTGTTCCACGCTGATTTGGCCCCGGAACGGTCCAACTTCAGCCGGCATGCGCTGTGGGTGCCCACTTGGTTGCGTTTTGCGGAACGGGCACGCGCCACACCCGTGCATGCTGCGACGTTGGGGCAAGGCGGTGTGTGGCGGTTGCCGCAGGGCGCTCCCCTCACGGATGAGCCCGTTCGCTTGGTACCCATGGCGTCTGGAGGCGGTGCCTTGCTGCCCGCTTTTACCCAAATCCGGGGCATCCTCGAAGTGGAATTGCCGCCTGAACTCGACGAAAGCGGTCCGTTCCAATTGATGCAAGGGGACAGCCTGCTTGCCGTGCTCGGCGTGAACCACGACCGGCGGGAATCCGACCCCGCTCCATACGCCTCAGCCGAATGGCAAAGCGTCCTCGAGGAAGCGGGTTGGGAAAGTGCTTCGGTTTGGGAAGCGACCGAATCAACGGTGGGCGCACTCGTCAATCGATTTGAGCGCGGCAAATCCCACTGGCAGTGGATGCTGGCTCTCGCGCTTTTGGCTTTATTATCCGAAATCCTGCTCCTGCAACCATGGAAAAAAACGTCCTGATCCACGCGGTTCGCATCTTCGACCCGCATGGGCCGCACGATGGCCAAACAGTTGATGTGCGCATCCAATCCGGCACCATCGCAGAAGTGGGGAAGGATTTGGCCCCCAACGATGGGGAAGCGATTTGGAACCGCGCTGGGGCGTGCCTTTCGCCGGGGTGGGTCGACGGGCAAGCCCATTTTCGCGATCCGGGCGAGGAAGTGAAGGAAGGGCTTGAGCAAGGCGCTCTTGCCGCCCAAAACGGCGGCTTCACCGACGTGGCGCTGCTTCCTTCCACCCAGCCGCCCCTCGATCACAAGGCCGAGGTGCACTACCTGCTGCGCCGTGCGGAATCCGTGGGAATCGGCATCCACCCCATCGGCGCGTTATCTGCCGGGCTCGCGGGCAAATCGTTGGCCGAATTGCACGATCTCCGCACGGCGGGCGCCGTCGGTTTCTATGACGACGGACCGGTGAACCACCCGGAACTGCTGCGCCGCGCTCTGGAGTACGCCTCCGATTTGGGAGCGGCTGTTTGGGCCTTGCCGTTGGAAGCGCGGATGAACCCCGGGGCCATCATGCACGAGGGGATCACGAGCACGCAACTCGGTTTGGCCGGGTCGCCGGCAGCAGTCGAAAGCATGCGGCTTTTCCGGGACCTCGAAATCGCCCGCTATACGGAGGGCCGGTTGCACATCCCGCTCGTCACCACTGCGGCCGGGGTGGACATGATCCGCAAGGCCAAAGCCGAGGGGGTGCAGGTAACGTGTGCGACCAGCGCGCACCACCTGTTGTTCATCGACGAGCACCTGAACGGGTTCAACGGCACCCTCCGTGCCCGCATGCCTTTCCGATCTGCAGCGGACCGGGACGCCCTGCGCGCCGGGGTGCTCGATGGCACCATCGATGCTTTGGTCAGCGACCACCGGCCCGAGGATTTGGAGCATGCCGAGGTGGAATTCATGCTGGCCCCGGAAGGTCTTGCGGGCATTGAAACCGTGTTCGCAGCCGCGTGCACGGCGCTGGGCGGGGAGGACGCGGCGACGGCCGCCATTGTGCGGGCGTTGACGGCAGGGCCGCGCAGCGTGTTGGGATTGGAGCAAGCCCACGTCCAAGCCGGAGAAGCCGCACGGTTGACTTGGTTCGACCCGCAGGCCGAAGCCCCGGAACCGTCCACCAGCCGTGGGGTGAATGCGCCGGACTACGCCGCCATACTCGGCGGCCGCTTGCGCGGTACGGCGCTGGGTGTAATCCGGGGAGGAGAAGCGATCAGGCTTCGCCCTGCGGACCGCTGAACGTCAGGGGCATCGCCGGGTCGTTGTTGTTCGAGCCGTTGAGTTCTTTGATGGGCCCGTGCTGAGCTTCGTAACGCTGCACGTTTTCGTTCAGGGCGCGCATGAGGCGCTTGGCGTGGTGCGGCGCGAGGATGACGCGGCTGCGGACTTGGGCCTTGTCGAGGCCGGGAGCCATTTGGGCAAAGTCCACCACGAATTCAACGGGGCTGTGGGTGATGACCGCGAGGTTCGCATACACTCCGAAGGCTTGATCTTCAGGGAGTTCGATGTTGATGGGTTGGGGCTTTTTCGGGTCGTCAGCGGCCATGGGAATGAATTTTCCTCGAAGTTAAGGCATCGAAGCGGAGTGGCGGGTGAGCGGCAGGTGGAGGATTTGGCCCAAATCCGTGACCGTCCGCCACACTTGCTCCCGGTGCGCTTGCGCCTTCGGATTGAAATGAACCGCGCGCATCCCCACTCGCCGCGCCCCCACAACGTCGCACACCAAATCATCTCCGATCATCACGGCATCTTCCGGCCGCGACGCCGCCGCGCGCAAACTGGCATGAAACGCCTCGGGAGCGGGCTTCTTGTGGCCCAAGGCATCGCTCGTGAACACCGCCTCGAAATGGGGCTTGAGGCCCGAATGTTCCATCTTGATGTGCTGGACTTCCTCGAAGCCGTTGGTGATGATGAACAGCCGATGTCCCTTGCCTCTCAGTTGCTCCACGAGTTCCATCGCACCAGGTATGAGGTGGGGCAAAAAGGGAGAGCGTTCCACATAGGCGCGACCGAGGGCGTGGGCCAACTCTTCGCGCACCGCCGACGCTTCCAAACCCAAAGCCTCCAACGTTCTCCGGAAGCGCGTGGGGCGCAATTCCGCCTGTGTCATTTGGCCGGCTTGGTAGGACGCCCAGCAACGCTCGTTTTCACGCTCGTACACGCGGATGAACGCATCGACCGAAACGGGCTCAGGCATTTCTGAGCGCGCGTGCTCTTCAAAAATCAACCGCAAGGCCTCCCGGCTGTTGCGATCAAAATCCCACAAAGTCCGGTCGAGGTCAAAAAAGAGGTCAGCTGCCATGGCTACAAGTTACCGACTTCGGCGGTCACCCCACTCCGGATCCACCAACTCAGGAAGGTCAACGCCACCGACCAGGCGGCAAAGGCCAACATCAAAGACCACGGCATGCTCCGGTAGTGCGGATAGTATTTGGCCCCGAGCAGCGACGCAATGGGAACGGAGATCAAGCCGCTGATGACCAGCAACCCCGCCAGCCCGAAGCGATGCCGTAAGCGAACGATGCGCCGACGGCCCGGCGTGAAGATCCGGCGCGGCTTGTCCCGGCGCTCTGTCAATTCACCCCACTTGCGAAACAGCCACTTGCCAAACCGAAAAAAGACCAGGACCCCGAGTGCCGCTCCCACGGACGTCACCCCTACGACCTCCCAAGCCGGGATGCCACGCGCCACCATCAAGGAGGGCGTGATGAGGAATTTCACCACAGAAGCCATCATCCAAGCCGCGAGTTCCCAGGGTCCCATCATCAACGCTTGGGTCCGTAGGCCAAATCCCCCGCATCGCCCAACCCGGGGACGATGTAGCCCTTGGCGGTGGTTTCCTGATCAATCGCGGCTGCCCAAATTTCCACACCCTTCGGAGCCTCCTTCCGCACGGCTTCCACCCCCTCCCGGCTGCCGATGGCGCACGCTACGACGATGCGCTCCGGTGTGCCGAATCGCAGCAGGGCCTGCAGGACTAAAATGATCGAGGCGCCCGTGGCCAACATCGGATCCACCAAGATGACCGTGCGCCCATCCAAATCCGGGGTGCTCATGTACTCCACCTCGATTTCAAAATCGCCGGCATCATCGTACTTGCGGTAAGCACTCACAAACGCGTTGTCCGCTGCATCGAATACGTTCAAAAAACCTTGGTGCATGGGCATACCCGCCCGCATGATGGTCGCGAGAACGGGTTGTTGCTCGAGGGCCACACCGGCGGCATCGCCGAGGGGCGTGACCACCTCCGTGGCGGTGTAGGTGAGGGTCGGCGCAATGGCGTGTGCAAGGCATTCCCCCACCCGCTCGAGGTTGCGTCGGAAACGCATGCGGTCGGTCTGCACAGTGCGGTCGCGCAGTTCGGCGACGTAGACCCCGAGCATGCCGGGAGCCTTGGAAAGGTCCTTTATCATACGACCAAGTTACGCCGAATGCCGCCTCAGCGAAGTGATGCTGGCCGTTCGCGGATCAGGGTTTGGTAAAATTGGCGCCAGGGCTGCCACTCGCCCCTTCCGGCGAAGGTTTCGTTGTGCCAAATCGTGACCACGTCCCCCCCGACATCCCAGGCCGCTTGGGCACACCGCCACACCCGCTCCAAGGTTTCGGGCCCGGCGGGCAGCTGCATGTAGCGCGCCAGGGTCGCCTCCATTGCCAGCACCGGATGCACCCGCAAGGGCAGCCGGCATTCCGCCGCGAGGTCGTAGGCCGGGAACGGCCGCGCCATGCCGGCCCGGAACCCGATTTGGTCTGCAAAACCCATGCTCCAATCCTCGCGCACACCCGCCGCCACCAACGCCGGCCAGGCCCGCCGCGCATCGTGCAACAAGTAGTGCTGCCGCGCGTGCTCCACCTCCCGGCCGAGCACCCCCTGCAAGCGCAGCATCTCGGTGCGAACACGCTCCGCCCTCCCGTGACTCGCGTATCCCGGATGAATCCCCACCTCCGTCCGCTCCGCCACCCGGCGAATCGCCTCAGCCAATTCCATCGACGCGTGCGGTAAGCCCTCATCGTACGGCCCCCGGTCCGCCATCAAGAAGAAAAAAAACCCTTCGACACCGCCCGCCGCATGCAAGTCAAGGAGCTCCTCATACGTGTCGAACGGGTCCTGCATCCGCCCGCGGTTTACGGCCCACCGCTCTTTCAAGCGCGACCAGTTCCGCTCGATTACATCCCGCCCAAACCCCGCAAGCACACGCCAGCCGGGCTTCCCCCGATACGCCAGCGCGTTATCCACATCGATCGTTGCGTACCATTTGGACTGTCGGGGAACGGGCGTGGGCAAGCCCTCCGCAGCCGCCCATGCGCGCACCACCACCTCGACCACAGGCACCTCCAGCATCCCCGCCCGTGCCGCCCACGACGCCGACCCCATGAACCGGCCGTGTTCATCCCGGCCAGCATCCGTCCACTCCTCCATCCGCGTCACCATCCAAAATGCAAACGCGAAAACATCCATCCGCCCCGCTTCGGCATACGGCAAGGTCCAGCCCTTCCACTCCCCCATCGGCGGCTTCGTAACCACCTCACGCCCAGCGAGCAAACCGCCTGGAGCCACTTCCACATCCCCGCCTCCATCGGTCCACTTCCACTCCAGGCCCAATACCTCACGCAGCACCAAATCCACTGCATACTCATGCCGCTCCGTTCTAAGCGAGGCCGCTAATGCCACGGTCACCATGCAGCCAGACTCAGTGTTTGGGCCACTTCCACCGCAGCCTCGCCGGTGCCATACAACCCCGTCGCGGGCGGCACCGCCTCTTCAGCCCAAGCCCATGCGGCCTGCAACGCGTCGGGTTCCCCACACAAGTGCACCGCACCTGCTGACACGAGCTCGGTCCATTCGGTCACGGGTCGGGCTACAATGCAGGGCTTGGCGAACCCATAGGCCTCCTTTTGCAGCCCTCCGGAATCGGTGATCACGGTCCGCACGCGCTGCAAGGTCCGGATCAGTTCCGCATACCCCATGGGCGGTTCCAACTCGAAGCCAAGCGCATTCAACTCGGCCTGCCACTCGCCCCCCCAAACGCGCTTGCACACGGCGGCCGTGCGCGGGTGCACCGGGAAAATCACGCGCTGACCGAGCGCCGCGATGCCTTCCAACCAAGCACGCAAACGCACCGGTTCATCCACATTCGACGGACGGTGCAAGGTCAGCAACACGGCATCGCTCCCTTCCGTGGAATCCCCTTGCGCCGTGGCCATCCACCGCGCCGTGTCCCATTGCAGGTCCCCCGTTCGGTGCACCCCCGCCACGATGCCTTCCTGTTTCAAATTGCGCACGGCCTCATCCGTCGGGCAGAAAAGCCACCGCGCGACGTGGTCGGTCAACACCCGGTTCACTTCCTCCGGCATGGCCCGGTCAAACGAACGCAGCCCCGCCTCGACGTGCGCCAAGGGCAAGTTCATCCGAGCCGCCACCCAAGCACCCGCCCACGTGGAATCCGTATCGCCGTATACCAATATCGCGCCGGGGCGCTCCCGTTCGACCACCGCTGCGATGCCGCTGATCATTTGGCCCATTCGCTCCGCTACCCCTCCATCCTGCAAGTGCAACCGGTGCGCCGGCGGAGCCATGCCCAACTCCCGGAAAAACACCTCGCTCATGGCATCGTCGTGATGCTGCCCCGTATGCAACACGGACTCCGCTATCCCCCACCTCGGGTCGGCCAATGCACGGCTCAAAGCCGAGGCCTTGATGAACTGGGGCCGCGCCCCCACGACGGTCAACAACTTGCGCATGCCGGCAAGTTACGCACGCGGCGCCTTGCCTTCCTTCGGTCACAAGGCCCCTTCATCCGCGAAACTGAAATAGCCGTGCTGCGTGATGATGATGTGGTCCAACACCGGCAAGTCCAAGAACTGGCCGGCATCGCGCATCGTCGCCGTCAGCCGCCGATCCGCCGAGCTCGGCGAGCGGTTTCCAGAGGGGTGGTTGTGTACCAAGATCAAGGCTGCTGCCCTCAAAGCCAGCGCCTTGCCAAAAATCACCTTCGGATCGGCCACCGTCCCCGACAATCCCCCCCGTGAAATGCACACTTCGGCAAGCACCGTGTTCGACCGCCGCAAGAACACCACCCAGAACTCCTCGTGCCCCAAATCGCCCAGCCGGTGCTTGAACCGCCGGAACACATCTCGCGCGGAGGTGATTTTCACCCCGCTCGACTCCCCTGCTGACTGCGCACGCCTGCGCCCGAGCTCCATCGCTGCAGCCAACCCCACCGCACGAGCCGACCCGATGCCATGCACCAGTTCAAAGGCCTCCGGCGGCAACCGCCCCAAATCCGCCAACTGCCCCCCGGCGAGCGCAAGCAACTCCTCAGCGACATGCATCGCGGACCGCCCCGCTGGCCCGGTGCGGATCAAGATGGCCAACAATTCCACATCCGATAGCGCCGCCGGCCCTTCCACCATCAACCGCTCACGTGGCAGCATGGCCGTTAAATCCATGCCCAACTCCTTCACCTCATTCATCTGCATATCCGTTTGGAAGCCCCGCTCCACACCCTCGCGCAAAAAAAAGGCCCCCTGTTTCCAGGAGGCCGAATATCAGGATGCCAAAGGCTTATCCCAACTTCGCTACATGAACGGCGAGGCTGGATTTAAGGTTGGCAGCTTTGTTCTTGTGAATGACGTTCGTCTTCGCCAAGCGATCGAGCATTGAGCTCACCTTCGGGAGGGCCGCAGCCGCTTCCGTGGCGTCGGTCATCGCGCGCAAGTCGCGAACGGCGTTACGAGCCGTCTTGTGGTAGTAACGGTTGCGAGCGCGCTTCTTCTCGTCGGAACGGATGCGCTTCAGAGCTGATTTGTGATGAGCCATTTTCTGTTCTCCTCGTTTAAGGGAGGGCAAATATAGTCCTTTTTCTATTCACGCCAAACCTTTTCCACCAAATCGTGTTCACACCTGCAGAAAAAAAGAAGGGCGCACCCCTGCGCCCTCCCATCCTAACAATCTACTCGTATCCATTCGTTGAACGAATACGCTGCGATTATAGCGAATTAACAGATATAAAGATGTATCTTATCGACCAATAGATATAATGTGACCACAAAAAGAAAACTAGCCAAAATTAGGAGTTCCGTCACCAATGAACCCCGTGCGGCCTGCGTAAATTGTACCGCGAACCCTGTAACATGTTGAACCTCCGCCTCCCTTTCCTCGTCATTGCGCTCAGCACAACCCTCGTGCAGTCCGCCCAAGCGCAAGCCCTGTTCGTCGATGTTTCGGAATCAAGTGGTTTGGGTGGCACGCCGGGATACCACCACGCCATTGCCCTCGCAGACTACGACGGTGACGGGCTGCTGGACATTTATGTGGGCACCCGCTTGGGACCGAACCGGCTGTTTCGCAACCTCGGTGGGATGCAGTTCGAGGAGAAGGCCGCTGTGGCTGGGGTCGCTGATCCGGGGAGCACGATGTCGGCGATTTGGGTGGACGTCGACAACGATGGG
>JALQTD010000420.1 GCA_023264155.1 Flavobacteriales bacterium
ATGCGGCGGTTTTGGTGGTGGATTTGGCGACGGGGGAGGTGCCGGTGTATGTGGGGAACACGACCTTGCCGGAGGTGCCGGGCGCCGCGATTGATATGTTGGAGGTGCCGCGGTCGACGGGGAGCATCTTGAAGCCGTTCTTGTTTTCGGCGTGCTTTGAGGCGGGGCAGTTGGGGCCGCGGTCGCTGGTGCCGGACATCCCGACCCGCCTCGGGAATTACACGCCGCGCAACTTCGATCGGGAGTACCGCGGGGCGGTCACCGTCGAGGAGGCGCTGCGCCGGTCGCTCAACATCCCGGCGGTCCGGGTGTTGCAGGACTACGGTTTGGGGCGGTTTTACCGGTATGTGGAGGGGTTGGGCGTGAAGGACTTGCGGTGGGAAGCGGCGCATTATGGTTTGGCCTTCATCCTCGGCGGGGCGGAAATCCGGCCCACCCAAATCGCCGAGGCGTATTACCATTGGCTGCAACCGGTGCGCCCCTTCAACGGGCCGATGCGCGGCGTGTTCGGCT
>JALQTD010000421.1 GCA_023264155.1 Flavobacteriales bacterium
AGCGCCATCAACGAGCGCCTGCACCCGATCAGCTTGAGCGCGGCTGGCCTGGCGGAATTCGGCTTCGCGCCGCTGGCGACCAGGAAGGCCGCGAAGCTTTACAGCCAGGCGCAGTTCGAGCAGCTTTGCCAGGCCATCGTCCGCTGCGCCACCGACGCCCTGCGCGGCGAGCTGGAGGCGGCATGACCACAAACACCAATGCCGCCCTGCGCGAAAAGCTGATCGACCTGATTGCCGAACGTCGGCACGATGAGCCAGGACGACTTCGAGGACGTGGGCGAGTCCGACACGCCTGCCGAACTGGCTGACGCGATCCTTGCCGAGATTTCCACTGCAGCACAGCCGCCAGCAGACGGCGCCCTGAACACCATCGCCGCCCTGCGCGCCCAGCTTGCCGAGGCGCAGCGAAATGCGGAGCGGTTGGATTGGCTTGGCAACCAGTTCGTGACTGTGCGCGTTCCGCTGCGCTATGGCAGCAAAGAGTGCTTCATGGGCTCGCCGACCGACAACGA
>JALQTD010000422.1 GCA_023264155.1 Flavobacteriales bacterium
CCTGTGGGTGGACCCGCCCCACTTGTTCCTGGTCGGCAAGTCGATTCACCGGGAGAACTGGCACGTGGGCGATTTCAACTTGTTTTGGTCCAATGTGCGCCAAAACGTGCACCAACGCCTCGAAGCGCACCCCTCTCCATCACCCTGACAGCGCGGGAACGGGCAGCGGACAAAGGAAACGGGAGACCGCATCGCTGCAATCTCCCGTCAGGTACCCGGAGCGGGACTTGAACCCGCACGGCCCTTCGGGCCAACAGATTTTAAGTCTGTCGTGTCTACCAATTCCACCATCCAGGCAGGGTCGAATTGGCCGGCAATTTAGTGCTTTTCGGTGGAAGTTGCGGACTCGAGCGCCGCGGCGATGCGAGCGGCTGCGCCGCGGCCGGATTCCGCATAGGCACGGGCCGCCTCCGCCGCTTGCTGGCGGGAGGAATCGTCGGTATGCCAGTGCGACAAAGCCTGTACGGCATCCGCTGGGGTGACAGCCCGCACGAGGCCGCCGCGGGCGGCC
>JALQTD010000423.1 GCA_023264155.1 Flavobacteriales bacterium
AGGCTGCGCAACGGCGTCGACATCTTGGTCGCCACGCCCGGTCGCCTGCTCGACCTCCAGTCGCAAGGTGAGATCGACCTCACCACCGTTGAGTTCTTTGTGCTCGACGAGGCCGACCGCATGCTCGACATGGGCTTCATCCACGACATCCGCCGCGTGCTGAAGCTCTTGCCCCCCAAGCGCCAAAACCTCCTGTTTTCTGCGACGATGCCCCCCACCATCGTAGAGCTCGCCGGAGGCTTTCTAGATCGCCCTGTGCACATCGAGGTCGTGCCTGAGTCCACCACCGCTGAGCGCATTGAGCAGCGCGTGATGTTTGTGGCGAAGGCCGACAAGCGCCACCTGCTCGCGCAGCTCCTCTCCGCCCCCGAGGTGGAGCAGAGCATCGTCTTTACGCGCACAAAGCACGGCGCTAACCGCCTTGTAGAGCAGCTCGGGCGCGCAGGTCACGCCGCCGCCGCGATCCATGGCAACAAGAGCCAAAACGCACGCGAGCGCGCCCTTGAGGG
>JALQTD010000424.1 GCA_023264155.1 Flavobacteriales bacterium
AATGATGGGGTATTCGCCGGTGTGCTTGAGCATCTCGTAATGCATGCTCTCATCTTGAATCTTGCTGCGCTGGAAGCCGGTTTCCATGGCGCCCAAAACGCCGCCGCGCTCGGAGATTTTTTCAAACTCGGCCAACACGGCTTCTTCGACCAGTTCGGTGAGTTCGTCGATGATGAAGGCGCCTTGGTTGGGGTTTTCGTTTTTCGCCAAACCCCATTCGCGGTTGATGATCAGCTGAATCGCCATCGCGCGGCGCACCGACTCTTCGGTGGGCGTCGTGATCGCTTCGTCGTAGGCGTTGGTGTGCAGGCTGTTGCAGTTGTCGTAAATCGCGATCAGCGCTTGCAGCGTGGTGCGGATGTCGTTGTACTGAATCTCTTGCGCGTGCAGTGAGCGGCCGCTGGTTTGGATGTGGTATTTCAGCTTTTGGCTGCGCTCGTTGGCACCATATTTTTCGCGCATGGTGATGGCCCAAATGCGACGCGCCACGCGGCCCAGCACGGTGTA
>JALQTD010000042.1 GCA_023264155.1 Flavobacteriales bacterium
CACGGTGTTGCGGGTGCAGAAACTCGCGGGCATGCGGGGCGGGGAAGCCGCCGTGGCCCGGGAACTCGACATCATGAAGGTGTACACCTACGAAGCGGCGGAGTGGATCCACAGCGCGGGCAAGGAGGCCCTCCTCGCCTTCGCGGACGGCGACGAGCTGAAGATGATGCTCATGGGCCTAAAGCGGTTCTGCAAGGTCGAGCCGTTCAACACGAAGGAGGCGCGGCAGCGGATTGCGGTCGGGCTGATCGAAGCGAACCGGTACGAAGACTGATCGCTTGGCAAACGGAAGGCGCCGGCCCGGGATGGGGCCGGCGTTTTTTGTTGGGGAAAATTGGATTTGGCCTGAACCTTTTCGTGCAGAATCCGTTCAATTCATCAGCTACACACCCGACGATAACTGCTAAATTCGCCCCATGGCAAAAAAGAAAATCATCAACCGCGCGAGCGAGAAATTCCTCGAAGCGTACCTCAACAACGCGAGCCCGACGGGATTCGAGAGCGAAGGACAGAAATTGTGGCTCGACTACATCAAGCCGTACATCGACGACTACATCGTGGACAGCTACGGCTCGGTGGTGGGGGTGGTGAATCCCGATGCGCCCTACAAGGTCGTCATCGAGGCGCACGCCGATGAGATCAGCTGGTTCGTGCACTACATCACGAACGACGGCTTCATTTACCTCCGCCGCAACGGGGGCAGCGACCACCAAATCGCGCCATCGAAGCGGGTGGACATCCACACGGCGAACGGCACTGTGAAGGCGGTGTTTGGGTGGCCGGCGATCCATACGCGGACGCCCGGAAAGGAAGCGGCACCGACGATGAAGAACATCTTCCTCGACGTGGGCGCAAAAGACAAGGCCGAGGTGGAAAAAATGGGCATCCACGTGGGATGCGTGGTGACCTACGAAGACACCTTCACCGTGCTCAACAAGCAGTGGTACGTGGCGCGGGCGCTCGACAACCGAGCAGGCGGCTTCATGATCGCCGAGGTGGCGCGGTTGCTGAAAGAAGAGGGAACCAAGCTCCCCTTCGGATTGTACATCACGAACAGCGTGCAGGAAGAAATCGGCTTGCGTGGCGCCCAAATGATCGCCGAGCGCATACAGCCGGACGTGGCCATCGTAACCGACGTGACGCATTGCACGCACACGCCGATGATGGACAAGATCGACCAAGGCGATGTGGCGGCCGGAAAAGGCCCGGGTGTGACCTACGGACCAGCCGTTCAGAACAACTTGCTCGGGCGCATCATCGAAACCGCTGAAGCCGAGAAGATTCCATTGCAGCGCATGGCGGCCTCCCGTTTCACGGGCACCGACACGGATGCGTTCGCTTACTCGAACATGGGCGTGCCGAGCGCACTCATCAGCCTGCCCCTGCGCTATATGCACACCACCGTGGAGATGGTGCACAAGCAGGACGTCGAGGATTGCATCCGGTTGATTTTGGCCACTCTCAAGAACATTCAACCAGGAGAAGACTTCCGGTACTTCACCTGATCCGACCTACAACGAAAGAAAGGCGCCCTCATACCCCCGCGGATGAGGGCGCTTTTTCGTACAAGATGTTCTTCATCTGATGGATGTCCAAGGGCTCATGAAGGATGTGCACGCCATCCAAAACCGGCAGCCAATCAGGACCTTCAGCCCCTTCTTGCACGACTAAAAAAACAACGCAGCCGGTTGAAGGCCGCACTTGCCCCTCCAACCATTTCCTCAATTCATCCTGATCGACTTCGTTGATGCACACCAACACCACCCCTTGGCCCGCTGGAGTCGCGCGGATGGTGACCTCTTCCAGTGGAACGCCCCACGCCACCTCCGCTTGGGGCCAGGCCTGCTCGAGCAATTTTTTCTGAATGCGCGACTTAAGTAGCCCCGCAACGACCTGTAACCGCATCTTGTGTTTGCTTGATGCGTGTAAGGTAGGCCAACCAAATATAATCCCGTCTTTTTAAGAAAGCAGTTCGTCTATTTTTTTAACCTTTTCGTGGATTTCAGCGGGGTTCGCACTGCCGGAAGCCGTGGCTTCAATCAACCAAGATGCAATTTCTCGCGCCTGGCGCATCTGCTCCACGAGCCGATTTCCCTCCTGCTGCACCGACTGCTTCCGCCGAAATTGCCCCGCGGCCTCTTCGACGAGCGCCTGCAACTCGGCCTCGTTCCATGGCTTGCTGATGTACTTGTAAATCTGGCCCTTGTTGATGGCGTCGATGACCGCATCGATGTCGGCGTGGCCGGTGAGCAACATGCGGATGGGATCAGGAAAGTCGGACATGATGAGTTCGAAGAACTCGACGCCGCTGAGGGCGGGCATTTTTTGGTCTGAAATCACCACCTCAATCGGATGCTCGCGCAACAGCTGCACCGCCTCCGTCGGCTCCGTGGTCACATGCACCTTGAACACACGCCGAAACGCCGCGCGGAATGCCGTCAAGTTGTGGGACTCATCATCGAGGTATAAAACGTGGATCATGCCTTGAATGTTAACGTGAATGCCGTGCCTTTGCCGAGCTGCGAAGTCACATCGACTTCGGCCTCGTGATCAGACAGGATGCCCATGACGATGCTCAAGCCGAGGCCCGTTCCCTCGCCGACCTCCTTCGTCGTGAAGAACGGATCGAAGATTTGGCTGCGGACCTCATCCGACATGCCCGCGCCATTGTCTTCGATGCGGATGATGACACGCTTGCCTTCCACCCGGGAACTGATGTAGATGAGCCGATCCTCAGGGGCCAAATCCGCGCGCGCCATGGTCGCATGGGCCGCGTTCGTGATCATGTTCATGAACACCTGATTCAACCGGCCAGCCTGGCACCGGACGGGGGGTAAATCCTCCGCGAGTTCCAAGTCGATGGCCACTTGGTCGCGCAAGCTGCTCCGAAGGATGACCAGGGTGGATTCGAGCAGTTCGTTCAGCTGTGCAGGTGCAAAGGCGTCCCCGTCGACGCGACCAAAAATGCGCAACCCCTTGACAATCTCAGCCGTCCGGCCCGCCCCATCCTCAATGCCCTTCAGCAGCTGCACAATCTCATCCTGCGTGAAGGCCAAATCCAACTCCTCCATCCGCTCCTGCAAGGCCCGCACCTCCTGTTGCAGCTCCTGCGACTCCGGGTCCAGCGCCAGCACCAATTTCAACACCTCCTCCACATCGTCGAAATCCCGCTTCAAGCTCGCGCTCGACGACGAAACGAAGTTGATGGGGTTGTTCAATTCGTGCGCAATCCCGGCGGTGAGCTGCCCGATGGACGCCAGCTTCTCCTGCTGGACCAGCTGTTGCTGTGCGGTGCGCAACTCGTTCAGCGCCCCTTCGAGATCCCGGTTCGTTTCCGTGAGTTTCAAGGTCCGCTCTTGCACCCGGTCTTCGAGCAAGCGGTTTTGGTCCTTCACAATCCGTTCATTCTGCCGCGCAAGTTGCAGCTGCCGCTCCCGGGCACGCGCGCTCTCCTGCTTCAATTCGTTGATGCGACTGGCCAAAGCCAAACTCAACAACACGACCTCAACCGCATTGCCCACGGGCAGAGCGAAAAACGTCCACTGATTGAACGGTATGATGGACGAGTCCTTCAGCACGAAAACCACCACCGCAGCGATGAAAAAGGTCCACGCAAGCAAAAAATACCCCGCCGGCCGGAACCCTTGCCGCAAAGACAACACCGCTCCAGGAATCAACAAGAAAATGGCCAACGCACAGAAATTGATGAGGTTGTAGGCCCACGTAAGGAGCCCCAACAACGTAAACAACATCGCCACCGCGTACAGCCCCATATACACGTACATGACCGTGTTCAACCACGGCACCCGCTTCGGCAGATCGAGGAAATCCCGGGCAAAGATGATGGTCGCCACCCCGCTCAACACCCCGAACAGGTGCACCACCCGCAACTCCAGCCACGGCCACTGCTCCACCCCCAGCAATTCCGAATAACCGTTCAAGACCAATTGCGCCCCGCCCACCGTGATGATGTAGAACGCATACCACAAGTAGTTGCGGTCCCCCACGCTGAAAAACAAGAACAAATTGTAGAGCAGCATGACGAAGATGATGCCGAAATAGGCCGCGAAAAAGACATCGCGTACATGCGCATCATCGATCACTTCCTTATGTCCAGCGAGCCGGATGGGCAGCAACAAGGGCTTTCCGCTCTCAACACGGAGCAGGACTTCGAAATCTGTGCACTCCGTCGCTAACGGGATCGCGAAGGTGGGGTAGGTGCCGAGGCGGCTTTCCTGACCGCTTCGGTGGGTTTCGCCATCCCCATAGGCGGTGATGACTTCCCCGTCGCAGATGATGAAGCAACTCAGTTCATCGATGGTGGCGTTTTGGACCTCGAGCAACGCCCCCGCCTCCATGGCGGGATCCAAGGTCAAGCGGAGCCAATACACTTCTTCGGTAACTCCCAAATTGGGCACGTCCACCTCGATCGGCTGCCAGCCCAGCAGGTCCACGATTTGCTCGGTCACCGACATCCGCGGCACCATCGAATCGGGGAGCAACTGCATGCGACGCCCGATGTATTGCTGGGCGTGCGAAGGCAACGCCAGCGCCAGTGCCGCCAAGCAAATCAGCCACCACCTCCACGGCAGGCGGCTCGACGCGTGGCGGCGCTCCCTCATTCCAAGTGCATTTCAAATGCGAGCTTCAACTCGCCCTTGGGGCCATGGACCACGTGGACGTACTCGCCCGGATCTTGCCACAACTCTTCGAGCAGCGCCCGCACCGTGGGATCTGCATCGTTGACGTGATCTGGGAACGTGAAGCGTGCCAAATTTGCCCGCAACTTGGGCGTCGGGTAAGTAAAATACCCCTCGCTGCCCACCGCTTCTTCGATTTGGAACCCAATCTTCCCTTGCATCCGCCGCGTCACCGGCGAGGTCAGGGCGAACAGATGCCGCGCATTCAACATGGGCAAAGTGGCAATGGCAGCCTGCACGAGAAAGAGCGCTTCGACGCCCATGCCCGCGAGTTCCAAGCTGTTCCACAGCCCGCCGATCTCGTAGGCCCCTTCTGCGATGAAGGGCTCGAGGAATTTCCCGAGCTTGGGGTCTTGGTCCTGGACGGCTTGAAAAAGCGGCAGGTCAGCGGGTATGTGGGCCCGGTACATGCGCGCGCCACCGAGCACTTTCCCCGTTTGGGTGGACAAAGCGGCGATGACCATGACTTCGGGGTTGCCAATCCAGTCGCGGCTGAACGTCTTCAGTTCCTTGATGCCATATGCAGCGAGGACGGCTTGGTGCCCATCGACCAGTTCGTGCGAACGCTCTTCGTGCTGGTTCGCCGGATAAACGACCACCCGAGCCGCACCGACGCGCTCCGCCTGGCGGATGCGATCAAGAGAAGGATTCGGCGAACTGCTCATCCAAGTTGATGTAGAGCCGGATGTCCGGCATGAATTGATCCAAGAAAATGCGGCGGGCCGCCTGGGCAGCGAATGCGCCACCGGCTGCCACCTCGGTGTACACTTGGGGCCACGCTAGAATCTCGCGCCCCAGCAACGGGATGCTCTTGCGGCCGCGCTCGGAGACGCTGTCCAAATCGACGAACGCGTGCAGGGCCTCGGTCGTCCAGCCCTCGCAGGCGTGGAACATGTCCATGGACTCCTCGTCGATGCGGCCATGGAGGTAGCCCGGCTTGATCCGTTCCGGCTGATCGTAGCGCTCCACATCGAGCATTCCGCGGTCGCTGGTGTCCATGATGACCGGGATTTGGCGGGCGCGGGCATTGATGCGAAGGGCCGCTTTTGTAGCCAAATCATCGCACGCGTCACAGATCAAATCCAGCCCGTCCAAAAACGCATCGATGTTGTCCTCCGTGACCCCATCGGGGTAGACCTCCAGTTCGATGAAGGGATCGATCTCGGCAATTTCGCGCGCCGTGATGAGCCACTTGGGCTGACCGAGTTGGTGGAGCCCCGTTCGAATGCGGTTCACATTCGACAGCTCGAGGGTGTCGAAGTCGGCGATTTTGATGCGCCCTGCCCCGCGTTCCATGGCCACGCTGATGGCGAAGCTCTGGCCGACCGAAAGCCCCACTACGCCTACGGTCTTCGAGCTCAGCAGCTCGCGTTCGATGGGGGTGATGCGGTTGTTGTTCCGGTTCGTTCGGACTTCGATGAAAGCGGATTTGGGCAGCACACGGACCAGATGACCCCGCCACGGGTAGTGGATCCAAACGCCGTAACCGTCGCGGCCCTTCTCTGACAACTCCCGCTCCACCTCCTCGGCGATGGCCTTCGGGTTGCCCTTGATTTGCGGATTGCGCACCGTGGCCAATTCCGCCAGTTGGGCATCCAACGTATCCCACTCTTCGTGAATGGTACCGGACGCACGAAGCGCCAGCAAACGGGCTTGACCGGCAGCCGTATCCGGCTCGATGACCTCGGGTTGCCAAATCAGAGTTGTGAACTCGTTCATGCACGAAAGTTGGGCGATTCCTTCGTCGGTTGAACGCTGGTATCAAGATGTTTTGAACACGGCGGCAAGGAGAAACCGACCGTGTAACCTCGTGCGGGTTCGTTGCGTAATACGGGGCATGACCATTACAAATACGACGCCGACCGTTTGGATTGCAGGCACCGATGCGCGCCAAGTCCAATCGTTTCAGCAACGGATTGAACCCTTTGCCCGCGGGCACGAATTGGATGTGCACGAGCTGTTGCGTTCACCGCTGCGGGTGGTCCACGACGTGGCTTCGCATGCCACGGCCTGGCTCGTAGTGATGCACCGCGACCGCTGCACCGCCGAACTGCATCACCTCGCAGCTCAATGCCGGCAATCCAACCTCGGTTTCCGCTGCATGGTGTTGGTGCCCGAAGGGGTTGACTTGGAGGTGGAGCGCGGGTGTTGGCCCGACGAGAGCATCTTCCTGCCCGAAAGCGCCCTGTCTACGACCATCATCGACCGGCTGCGCTCGGAAACGCACGCGAACCGCATCGCCAACCACCGCCGCCGCCAAATCGAGCGGCTTCGGCACCGCAGCGCCTGATCAATTCGAGGCGTAGACGCGCCGGTGGCCCCGCCCCAGTGCGTTGGCCAAATTGCGCATCGCCACCATCCCCGCCTCCGTTTCCGCCGAAACGGCCTGCTTGCTCATGCGAAGGACCAACCAACCGTAGAGCGAAACGCACATCAACTCCATGGGGTGCATAGCGCGCACCCCGCTGCGGGCATTCTTCTCCTCCAATTCCTTGAGAAACGGAAGCGCCTGCTCGTGGGCCGCGGCGTACTCGTCGTCCTTCAATGCACCGAGCAGCAAATCGTGCAACATGGCGAGCTCCGTGAGCACCTGGTTCGCCTCACCCGTGTGCCCCTCCTTCTCCACGCCTTCGCGCTTCATGGCATGGGCATAACGCAGCAACCACTGCACTTCCTCCTCCCCCTGTTCCGCTACTGTGGACTGCAACACCGACTCATCGAAGGCGGCGGCGCGCACCAAGTCCTCCACCTGCCAGAGGTACAGCACGTACTCGACGATGTGGGCCGCCTTGATCCGCTCAGCGTGGGTGGACGGCATCTCAGGGCTTGGCGGTGGTGTCCCGAGCGGCCTCCATTTCGGCGCGGCGCTCGTCCTTCTTCTTCTCGTGACGCTCGTTGAGGAACGTGAGCAAGGGCTCGGTGATGTCAAATCCCTCGCCGCCGTACAAAACGCCTTCCCCGGAGAGCCCCCAATTCAACACCACGTCGATGCCGACTTCTTCGGAATAAGCTGCGATCTCATCGCGCAAGTTTTCGGCGATGATGTTCTGCATCTGTTGTTCGCGGTTCGCGGCGGCGCGCTCAGCTTGGTTTTGGTACACATTCATTTCCTCCTCGATCTGCGCCATGCGCTCGCGGGCCACATTCAGCTCATCGTTCGAAGGATTGCCATTCTGCGCGTACTCGATGAGCTCCTTCGCCTCCTCCTGCAGCGGCTGCATCTTCGCGCGCAGCTGCTGGTTGATTTCGTCGATTTTGATTTGCAACAAGCGGTCCAAATCCGCAATCAGCCCATACCCCTGCTGCACCGAATCCCCATGCACATAGGCCACGACGGCCTTTTCGCCCCGCGCGATGGCACCCGGCGCCTGCGCGCCTCCGCCCCACGTCAACACGGCACACCACACCAGCGCCACCGCGCCCAACACCCAAGAACTCTGCTTCATGTGATTGAATTCCATTCGTTTCGCATGTCCACAAACCGCATCAGCACCTGCTCTTGCATGGCCCGAGCGCGCTGTTCCAACGCTTCCACTCCCCCTTCCCACTCGTCCTCCGGCACCTTATACACCTGCTCGAAGCGGTCCGCTTCAAAGCGCAGTGCGTACTTGCCGTTCCATGAGGTCACGGTGATCCGCATGATGGGGTGGGGAAATTGAGCCAATTCGCGCATGTGCGTGCGGTTTTCGGCTGCGAAGATAGAACTTGCGGGCATGTCATTGCTATGCCGAGGCCCCGAACCGTGGAAGCAGCTGCAGTCGCCGGCGGTGCGCCAACTGGCTTGGTGCATCGGGGCGTCGCCGATCGTGGATGCGGGGGGCGGACTGGAGTGGGTGACGGCGGCGGAATGCCGGGAGTGGCTCGAGCGGTTTTGGGGGGAGTTGCTGAAGTTGGAGGCGGATCCGCGGCCGGTGGAGCGGGTGTTGAGCGCGGCTGGGCCGTTGTTGGGCAAGCGGTTCGAGGCCTTGATGGGGTATTACTTCGCGGCGTCGGCGGACTGGGAGGTCCGGGTGGCGAACGGGGTGGTTTCGGCGGGCGGGCGGACGGTGGGCGAGGTGGATTTCATTGCGGAGGCCGCTTCGGGGGAGGTGGTGCATTTCGAGGTGGCGTGCAAGTTTTACATGGGGGTGCCGGGTGCGCGTGGGGCGTGGGGGGATTGGCGCGGCTTGCGGGTGGAGGACACGTTGGAGCGCAAGGGGGCCAAATTCGCAGCGCAGCTCGCGCTCGACCGGGCGGACTGGCCGCGGGTCGATCGGCGCGTGGCGCTCATGAAGGGGTGGCTGTTTTACCCGTACCGGGAGTTGGCGCGTCCGAGGCCGCCTCGGGGGGCAGCGGCTGGAGCGCCGTCGGGGTGGTGGATGAGCGCGGAGGAGGTGGCGGCGTGGGAGGGCCGCGAGGGGTTGTGGGCGGTGCCGCGGTTGGACTGGTTGAGCCAAGTGCACGAGGGAGGCGCGGGCGGGCCGCTGCCGTTGGAGCGCGGGGGGGTGGTGGCCCAAACCATGGAGCGGGAAGGCCGGCGGGTGGAACTGAGCCGGGGGATGCTGGTGCCAGTGGGGTGGCCGGGCCGGGATTTGGCCTAAACGCCCGACCTTTGCACTCCCAATCCCACCTGATGAAAGGCTTCCGCTCCCTCCTTCTCGCCCTGTCGGCTGCGGCCGCGGCGCTGCCCGCCCTGCTCGGCCAAACCCTGACCGGCAGCGTGGTCGACGCCTTGACCGAGCAGCCCGTGCCCTACGCGTCCGTTGCGATTTACAGCATGCGGGACAGCAGCGTGGTCGGTGGCACCCTCGCCGGCGAAGATGGCACGTTCAAGGTGACCGACCTCGGACGGGGCCGCTTCTGGTGCGCCATTTCCTTCATCGGCTACACGACGTGGTCGTCCGAGCCGTTTGGATTTGGGCCGGACCCGGCGGCGCGGAAGCACCTCGGTCAGATCGCCCTGACGCCGTCGGTAGAAGCCCTCGACGAAGCGGAAGTGGTCGCGGAGCAGAGTTCCATGGAAATGCTCATCGACCGGCGCGTGTTCCACGTGGGCAGCGACCTGACTTCGACCGGGGCGAGCGCGGCGGAGCTGCTAACGCGCGTGCCGAGCGTGCAGGTCGACCTTGACGGGAACGTGTCCCTGCGCGGCTCTTCGAACGTGCAGATCCTCATCGATGGGCGGCCCTCGGGGTTGAGCGGTCCGGCGGGGCAGGCGTTTTTGGCCCAAATCCCATCCCAAACCATCGACCGCGTCGAAATCATCACGAATCCGTCCGCGCGCTTCGACCCCGATGGCATGGCGGGCATCCTCAACATCGTGCTGAAGAAGAACAAGCTCGCCGGCTTCAACGGCACCTTGCAGGCCACCCCGGCCACCGGCGGCAACGCCTCCGCCGCGGTTTCCCTCAACTACCGGAACGAGCGCTTCAACGTCTACTCGAACCTGTCGGTCAACCGCCGGGACGTGTTCAGCGCCGGCCACATCGACCGGTCGCAAATCCTCCAGGACAGCGTCCAAACCCTGTACCAAGTCCGCGATGGCGGCGACCTCGGCACCTCGTTGGGCGGGCGGCTCGGCATGGAATGGACGAGCGAACGCGGGGGGCAATGGGGGCTAGCGACCAATTTCAATGCAGGAAGCGAATTGGACCGGGAAACCCTTTACACCGACCTGACTTGGGGAAGTGAAACGTACGCGACCGAGCGGTATGTGGACGAGCTCAACCGCGACGCGGGATGGGACGTCGACGGCAGCTACCGCCGGAATTTCGACGAGGGCGGCAAGCACAAACTCGAGGCCTCCTTGCGGCTTTCGGCCAACCGGAGCGATCAAGAGCAGGAGCTCTTCGACACGTGGGCTACCCGCGAGGACACGAGCGTGATGGACTACAACAACCAGTCGTCGGATTTCGATCGGCACGTGCTCGCCATCGATTACACCCGTCCCGTAGCGGGCGAAGGGCGACTGGAACTGGGGTGGAAATCCACCCTCAGCGATCAGCTGTCGGCATTTGCCTACCTCGAATCCGACAGCACCGTCTTCGACGAGGGCGTTTACGTGCCCCAAGGCGTGACGGGGGTGGGATATGCCTTCCGTTACGTGGAGGACGTGCACGCGGCTTACGGAACCTATGGCCGCGACTGGGGGGCCTGTGGCATGCAGGTGGGCAGCCGGATCGAGCAGGTGTTCACCCGGGCCGAACTCGGCGACCCGGGCAGCACCCCTTTCCGGAACGACTACTTTTCGTGGTACCCTTCGGCCAGCCTCTCTTACGAATCGGACGACCGGACCACGTGGTCGGCGAGCTACAGCCGGCGTGTAAACCGCCCGCGGGGCCGGCAGGTGAACCCCTTCGTCAACGACTCCGACCCGTTCAATGTACGGACGGGCAACCCCGAGCTGCGGCCGGAGTACACGCATTCGTTTGAAATCAATCGGTTGTGGACGCAGGACCGGTGGTCCATCTCCACCGCGCTGTTCCACAAGCGCACCACCGATGTGATCCGGCATTACAGCACCATCAACGCGGACGGCGTGCGGTATTCGACCTTTGCGAACCTTGCGAGTCGGCACGACGAGGGGCTCGAGGTCATCTTGAGCGCGCCGCTGTGGAAGGCCAGCTCGGTGCGGTTGACGGGGGATGTGTACCACTTGTCGAACGACGCGGGCGATTTGGAGGCGGCGACGAATGCGCAGGGGTGGACGTACAATGTGACGCTGTTCGCGAATTTGGCCTTCGGCGATCATTGGAAAGGCCAAATCAACGGGCGCTACCGGGGCCCGAGCATCACCCCTCAAGGCCGCTTCAACGGCATCAAAACGATGGACCTCGCCCTGCAACGGTCCTTCCTCGACCAGCGGCTCAGCCTATCCTTCCGGCTGTCCGACGTGTTCGACACACGGCAGTGGTCCTACGTCACCGACATCCCGGCGTCCTCCTTTTACCAAGAAGTCCTGCGGAAACGGGAGTCGCGCAACTTGTTCGTGGACCTGAGGTGGTCCTTCGGCAAGCTCGAAGACAGCGGGCGACGCGGTCGCGGTGGGTACGATGGGGGGGGCGGATTCGACGGGGGCGGCGACTTCTGAGGTCAGACCCAGGCGTCCTTCGTGTAGGGCGGATGCGTCATCGGGAAAGCGTCCTGCTTCCAGGGCCGCTTCAGCCGCTCGTAGCGCGGCCAGTATTGCTTTGCGGCGAGGCGGGCACCGCGTTGGAGCAGTGGGTTCTTGAAGTGCACGCTGCAGTACCAATGCTCGGGCAAGGCGCCGACGGAGGACTTGATGTCGAGCGCCGTGCGGCCCATGACCACTTCCTTTGCACCCGCTTCGATGCCCCACCGGATGAACTCCACGAGCATGCGCTGGTACAGGCTGAGGTCGCGGTTGAGGCCGCGGTGAAAACCGACAAAGAACGCCTCCACGGTCGTGCGGGTAACGTAGCCGCATTGGAATGCGACGAGGCGGTCGCCGTGGTGGATGACCTGGACCTTGAAGTCGTCGCCCCACTGGCGTTTGGCCGCGACCAAGTCCTCCGGTACGAGGTAGCCGAGCCGGAAGCTGGCCTCGTGATAGACTTGGGCATAGAGGTCGTACAGGGCTTGGGCGTGCTCCTCGACTTCGGCGAGGCCCCATTCCGTGAGGGAGCAGGATTCGGAGCAGGTGAGGATGCGCTTGACTTTGGTGCGGGATTTGGTCCGCAAGGCGCTGAGGTAGTCATCGAGGCCCGTCCAACTCGGATCGAGCGGCAACCGCATCACCGGGTCAAATTCGAGGTCGACCCAATTCGGCAACCACCGGCTGCCTCCGCTGCGCCCCCCGGCCTCTGCGTCGTGGAGGGGAAAGTCCTTGACGAGGGCCACCCGGGGGCGCTCCCCGCCCGGGTGCTGGCGCAACGATTGCACGAGGGCGGCGCTGACGAGTTCGCGGCGCTCGGAGGGCGGAACCGATGGGGCAAACCGGTAGGCGTGCCCGCCGGAGCCCAAGACTGAGCCCATGACCCGGACGGGGAACCGCAGCACACCCTTTCGGCCGTGCAACCGGCGCGAGAGGAATTTGAACCACGCGGAACGGCTGGCCATGTGGTGTTCGAGTTGGTGGCTCTCCGCGCGGGTGTCCTCTACTACGGCGACGCCTACCCAGTCGGCGGGATCGGGATTGGGGCCCTCATGCCACACCACGGCGTACACCTGCCGGCCTCCTGCCTCGAACAGGGCGCGGACGGAGCGGGCATCCAAAAAGAAGGACGACTCCGTACACGCGTTCACTAGCCGATCCCACGCGTCCCAATGCGCTTCCCCCCATTCGCCCACCTCGTGGAACCAACTGCATGCAATGTCACTCATAAATCCTGCGCGGTTTGATCTTCTCGGAAAGACCAAACAGTGGCAAAGAGGAAAAAGATCAACGAAAGCACGCCGCCGAAGCTCGCAAGGTTCGCCGTGGTGGAAGCCGTCGGTTCGAAGCGCAGCTCCACCGTGTGCTTGCCCGGGGGCACCGAAACGGCCCGGAACAGGAAGTTCGCGCGCAGAAGTGGGGCGGGCTCCCCATCGATGAACGCCTTCCAACCCAACGGGTAATACACTTCCGAGCAGACCATGACCCCCCCGTTTTCCGAGTTCACCGCATACCGAATAACTTCGGGATCGTATTGCTCCAAAGCGATGGTATGGGCACCGGGGTCGCCCGTGTAGGTGGCGTCAGCTTGCATGGAAGTCGGCACAACAGCGCGGTTTTTCGACTTCAACGCTTTGGTCTGGATGGCCTCGTCGTTGGACGTTTTGGCCCAATCCACGGATTGAACGAACCAAGCGGGACCGAACGGTTCGACCATCGGCACCATTTGCTCAGGGCTCGTGATGATGTACTTGGTGTTCAGCATCCGGAACCCCCACATTTCACGCAGGCCTTGTTGCAGGGCGCCTTGTTCAGCGCGCTTGGCCAAGGTGCTCATCTCATCGGCGAGCATAAACTCCATGAAGTCCTGGTACCGCTGCAATTTAGCTCCGTGGTAACCGCCCGCCGAGTGGAAATAGTACGAGGTTTCTGCATCGCTGAAGTGCTGTTGGAAGTGGAACACCCGGAACGGGTTTCCCTGCGTTCGGACCGCATCAATTGCCGCCAATTGCTCGAGGAAAGCCTTGTCGTCAGGGCGCAAGCGGCGCTTGTAAACCTTGGTGTAATGTTCCACCAAGCGATTTTTTGTCTCCTCAAAATTGGGTGTTAACGGACGTTCGCGCTCCAAGATGCTCAAGTGAGCCGGTTGCGGGTGATACGGGAAGGCGTAATCCGTCGCAGAAACCCAAGAGGAGGGCTGTCCCGGTATCACCTCGTTGCTGTGGTAACGGTGGTCCACTTTCCAGATGTCCACGGTGTGGGCGACCACCAAAGCCAACCCGATGTACTGGGGCTTCACTTTGCCCCAAACCATCAGCGCCGCAGCTCCCGTGCTGAGCAAAAGCAACATCAGGGTGCGGGCGACGTCTTCCCGGAACACCCCGACCCGCAGCGCTGTCAGTTGCGAGGGCGTGAGGTAATCCGCAAGCATGTCGTTGCGCAGGCTCGGACGGAAATCCAAGAGCGCGGTCGGGAAGGCATAAAAGAGGGCAAACACCGCCACCAAGGCTCCCATGCCGATGAGGACGCGGTTGCGTTCACGGGTCCAAGCGGCTCCAAGGGCGGAGCGGTTTTGGCCCAATTCCACCAACTCCTTGAGCATCAATACAGCGCCGATGCCGCTCATGAGCTGAACCAAGACCAGCATCATCTTCGTGTCGCGGAATTTGTCAAACATCGGAAAGTAATCCAAGAAGAGCTCCATCACGAATGACATCTCACGCCAACTCAGGATGATGGTCAAAACCGTGAGCACCATGAACGGCCACCGCAACCAATGTTTTCCTACGAACAGAAACAGGAAGAAGAAGGCCATCACGATCACACCGAAATAGAAGGCGCCGGCCGAATACTTCTGCTCTCCCCAGTACACCGGCACGGGGACGGTCTGGCCCTGGATGTTGGCGGGAGCCTTCGTCGCCCCCCCCTTGAAGTCCGGGCACATCACCGCAAGCCACTCCATTTTCGCCATGCTGTACTCCAGGATGTAGCCTTCCCCGAGTCCGTCGCCGCTGTTTCCGCCTGCTTGGCTACCAGCCAACTCCTTCACGGACAACGAACGGCCATCCGACCCCACGATGACGCCTTCCTCATCCATGTCCAACACGGCCTTGCCGCGTGTCGTGTAGGTGGAATACGTTTTGGTGTTCAGCAAGTTCATCGAGCTCGGCAGGCTCGACAACACCGCAGCCAACAACAGCATCAAACTCGAACGGATGAATCCTTTGAACTGGCCCTCGCGCCATTTTTTCACCCCCAAAAAAGCAATGAACAACCCCAAAAACAAGATGAGGTAATAGGTCATTTGGAAGTGGTTCGAAACCAAATGCAAGGACAAAAACAAGGTCACCAAGCTCGCTCCGCGCCACAGCAAGCCGCGGTAAGCCCAAATCACGCCCAACACCACCCCTGGCATGAAGGTGATGGCCCAAACCTTCGAGCGGTGCCCCGCCCCCAAATACAACACAATTATGGTACTCAGTCCATACCCCACGCCCGCTAACAAACCCATCCACGGGCTGGCCCCAACCGCCAAAGCCACAAAGTAAGCCGACAGCATCGCAATGAACAACATGCCGATTTCGGAACCCGCGAACAGATTACTGAACGTGGATTTCAGCCAATCGGACCAATTGAAACCACCTTTGCTGCCATTGGTTTGGTAGCTCGGCATGCCCCCGAACATGGCGTTGGACCATTCCGCCTCTTCACCCGTGAGCACCTTGTGAATACCGGAATCATGTGATTGCCCACGGTATTGAATGATGTCCGGCTGGTAGAGCATGTACCCGTCATGGAACAAACTATAAAAGCCGTTGCTCAAAGCGAAGAACAAAACAAGGGCGCCGATGTGCCAAGCCAGTTTGCTTCGATCGATGTGGGGTCTCTTCCAGGTCATGCGTCAAATTTCCGTCGAAAATAACGCGAAACAACCGGATGAGGTTTCAATCTTCAATCTCCTCGTAATCCACGTATTCGCCCAATCGTTCGTCGTCCGGCTTGCGACGCTTCGGCTGAGGACCCTGCCCTGCTTGCCTGCGCCTCCCCCCCAACATGCCGTCGAGCATGCGCCAAACGAACCACACCACCACCGCCCCAAGCACCATGCGCAGCAACCCCATCACTTGCTGAGGTAGAGGTTGCGCTCGCTGTAGACCTTGCGGAAGAAGGGATCGCGGAGGTTGGGGATGAAGCGGATGGCCTCACCGGTCGACTTCATCTCCGGTCCGAGCTCCTTGTTCACTTCCGGGAACTTCTCGTAGGAGAACACCGGGATCTTCACCGCGTAACCGTCCAGGTGCGGATTGTGCGGGAGGTCCTTCAATTCGGCCGCTCCAAGCATGACCTTGGTCGCGTGGTTCACGTACGGCTCGCCATAAGCCTTCGCGATGAATGGCACTGTGCGGCTCGCGCGCGGATTCGCTTCGATGATGAAGACCTGGTCGTCCTTGACAGCGAACTGGATGTTGATGAGCCCCACGGTTTCGAGGGCCAAGGCGATGCGCTGGGTGTAGTCCTCGATTTGGGTGATGACCAAATCCCCCAAGTTGTAGGGCGGCAGCACGGCGTAGCTGTCACCGGAATGGATGCCGGCCGGCTCGATGTGCTGCATTATGCCGATGATGCGGACCTCCTTCCCGTCGCAGATGGCGTCCGCTTCGCACTCGATGGCGCCGTCGA
>JALQTD010000043.1:0-12792 GCA_023264155.1 Flavobacteriales bacterium
GGGCATCACGGATCTCGTTCCGAACACGGACTACTACTTCCTCGTAGGTACCACGGATCCAGGTGAGTGCGGTACGTTCAGCTTCAGCACGACGGGTGTATACCTCGGCTGTACGGACCAATACGCGTTGAACTACGATTCGCAGGCAACCGAGGACGATGGTTCGTGTGATTACGAAGGCATTACCCCCTTCAACGACTTGTGTGAGAACGCTTCTCCGCTGCTCTGCAACATCGGCTACGTTGAATACTCCATGGGTGGTTCTACCGAAGACGACCTCCCCATGTGTGGCGGCGGTGAGATGGCATTTGACGGTTGCTTGACGGCTACCTATGGCCTGTACCCAAGCGCTACGTTCACGCCTACCTGTGACGGCAACTTCGCCAACATCACGACGTGTGGTTACGCAGGTGAGTACTCGAATGTGAACGTGGTGGCGGGTAACACCTACACCTTCGCTTCTTCGAACCCCAACTACTACCTGACTGTTTCGAACAGCACGGGTACTTCTGTGTTGGCCACGGGCATCGGCGAAGTGGAGTACACGGCTTTGACGACGGGAACGGTGCGTGCATACCGCCACGCAAATGAGGCATGCGGTGCAGCTACGGGTTGCACGACCTTCGCAGTGAGCTGCGGTGGTACGCCTCCAGGCGGTGTGTGGTTCACGTTCGAAGGAACGGGCGAATTGCACAACATCAACACCTGTGGATCCACCTTGGACACGCAATTGCAGTTGTTCACGGCGGCCAGCGGTTCATGCGACAGCTTGGCTTGCACCACGCAAATCGACGGATCACCTGCAGTGAGCCAAACGAGCTTCGAATCTTGCGGATTCTTCGATCAGGATGATGCTTCGTTGAACTTCATCTCTGAGGAAGGTGTGACGTACTATGTATACGTGGGCACGGATTTGTCTAACGCAGGTTCTTACCAAATCGAGATGACCTGTGAAGAAGCCATCTACGGTTGCATGGTGGACATCGCTTGCAACTACAACCCGCTCGCTAACCTCGAGGGTGATTGTGACTTCACTTCATGCGCTTGTTCTGACGAGACCCAAACAGCGATTGTTGTCGAGATGTTCGATGCATTCGGTGACGGATGGTCAGGCGGCAATGACGGCTCGATGGGCGGATACGAAATCCAGGACATGGACGGCAACGTCTACGCTTCTGGCACGTTGGAAGAAGCCCTCTACCAAGTCGACGAAGACAACTACCAGGGTGCTGAGTACGGCATCGACACGCAGTGTTTGGACGAAGGTTGCTACTTCTTCGTGTTCACGACGGCTGACATCTGGGCTGAAGAGCAGTCTTGGGCGTTGACGGTGAACGGCGAACAAGTTGCTGGCGCGTCTTACACTGACGCTGACAACTCAACGTCATTCTCTTATGCCTTCACCATCGGTGACTTCGAGTGCGGTTGTACAGACGACTTCGCTTGTAACTTCGACGGTGTTGCTCCTGACTGGGTAGAGAACGGCACGTGTGAGTACGTGACGTGTGCAGGTTGCACCGATCCGGAGAACTGCTTCTACGATGGTCCAGAATTCACCATCGACGACGGCTCTTGCTGCACGGAGAACTGCATCACGATTCAGATGTACGACTCGTGGGGCGACGGATGGAACGGCAACACCCTGACCATCAAGGACCTCGACGGAAACGTCATCCAAACAGCCACCATCACGTCTGCGCAAGGCGCTGCTAACACCGAAGTGGGTTGCTTGCCTGACGGTTGCTACACGGTTGAGTGTGGCGGTGGATCATTCGCATCTGAAGTTTCTTGGGACTTGTTGGGCGTGTACGGAGGTACGCTGTCCGGTGTGGTTCAAGGCGCTACGTACTTCAGCGTGGGTGGCAACAACTGCATCGAGGGTTGCTCAATCCTGTGCGCTTGCAACTACGACGCTGCTGTGAACATCCCAACGGATGACGTCTGCGAATTCTACGGTTGTGGTGGTTGCACCTACCCAGGTGCTACGAACTACGACGAGACCGCAGCTTCGGACGACGGTTCTTGCGAATTCGACTTCGCGAACCCTTGCCCTGCTGACTTGAACGAGGACGGTTCCGTGTCAACGGCCGACTTGCTCCAGTTCTTGGGTGCGTTCGGAACGGTTTGCGAGTAATCGCTCCCTGAATGAAAATGGAAAGGGCCGCTCAGCTGAGCGGCCCTTTTTTTGTCCGAAAAAACGGGAGGTGGAGGCCTCCCGTTTTCTTTTGCAAGCTGATGGGTTAGTCCTCGTGCCAGGTGGTCATGTATTCGAGGGGCTTGCGGTGGCTGATGGGCCACTCGCCAGCGGGGTAGCCGAGGTAAAAGAGCCCGAGCAGTTGCCCGTTTTCGGGCAGGCCAACAAATTCGCGCACTTCGGGTCGGTAGATGAACCCGGGCGATGACCAGAAACCGCCGATGCCATAGGCGGTTGCGGTCAGGTGTAGGTTTTGGACGGCGCAGGCGACGGCTTCGATTTCTTCGAGTTCCTTGATGCGGCCGTTGGGGTCGGGCACCATGCCGATCGCGATCAGGGCAGTCACCGTTTCGCCGCGGCGCTTGAGCGTGTCGTATTTCTTCTGGGAGAATTTGTCGCCGGCAAATGTTTGATACCACTCGGGCAGCTTCGGGCCGATCTTTTTCATGCCTTCGCCGACGTAGACCGTGAACCGCCACGGTTGCGTCATGCCATGGGTCGGAGCCCACGTGGCATTGGTGAGCATGAGTTCGATTTGCTCCCGGTGGACTTGTCGGGAGGAGAATTGTTCGGGTTGAATGCTGCGTCGGTCCCGCATCAAGGCCGTGATGTCGCTGAGGTTGTGTCGCATGGTGTTGTGTTGATGGTGCGAATTTACGGGGTGGTCCAGGGTTCCAAGCGTGTGAGGGGTCACCTTAACTTAGGGGCCATGGACACCATCATCATCACAGGAGCAGGAACGGGAATAGGGGCTGCAACGGCCCGGAAGTTTGCGGGTTTGGGTGGCGTGCGCCTCATCTGCATAGGGAGGAGGGCACAGCCCATTCAAGCGTTGGTTGAGGAGCTTGGGACACAACACGTGGCCTGGCCGATGGACGTGGCGAGTCGTGAGGCGTGGGAGGCGTTGCTTCACAGCGATGAGGCCAACCTGCATGAACATCCACTCAAAGGGGTGTTTGCGAATGCTGGCGTTGGGGGACCCAATGTATACGGTGAGGGCGACCGGTGGGACGAGATCATTCGGGTGAATTTGACCGGTGTCTATGTAACCGTTGAGGCGTGTAGGCCGTGGCTCGTGTCCAACACCCGCTGCGCGGTGCGGCATGTGGTGGTTACTTCCTCGGTGTTGGCGCGGTTTGGGGTGCCGACTCAGCCGGCTTACGTGGCGAGCAAGACCGGGGTGTTGGGCTTGGTGCGGTCGTGGGCAGTGGCGTGGTCGCGGGAGGGGATTCGGGTGAACGCGATTTGTCCCGGATGGGTTGAGACCGAGATGGCCCAACAAAGCATTCAGGCCATGGCGGATGCCAATGGGCACACCTACGAGCAAGAACACGCCATCCAAGCGGACTTGCTGCCCACTGGCCACATGAGTGAACCCGCCGAAGTGGCGGAGCTGGTGGCGTGGCTGATGAGCGATTCACAGCGTTCCATCACGGGGCAGGCAATTGATATAAACAACGGCTCTTTCATGCATTAAGTTGATGAAATGCTTATATTGCAGGTGCTGCAAACGAACCAACACATGATTTCGGCGGAATCCGCCCTTCATGTTTTGTCCACGAATTGTACCTGTTTTTTTTCTTTTTGTTTGGTGTGCTCCTGACGTTCAGGGTCAATACACCGATGTGTCCCTGGAACTGGGGTTGGAAACCGATCACACCTCGGGCTATTTGGGTTCCGGGATCAGTTTGGTGGATTTCAATGGTGATGGGATTGATGATTTGACGTTCTGCCACCACCAGGGCCAGGTATACACGTATGTGGGGGATGGGGCAGGTGGATTTTCTCCGGTAAACTTGGGCTTTGACAATGGCAATGCGGACGCGAAGTCGGTGTCGTGGGTGGATTTGGACAACGATGGGGACCAAGATTGCTTCATCACGAACCGGCTTGCGCCCAACCGGTTGTTCCGCAACCTTGGTGACGGAACGTTTGAGGACATTTCGGACGCCTCGGGGCTGAACATGGAGGACCGGAAGAGTTATGGGGCGTCTTTTGCGGATTTCGATGGGGACGGGGATTTGGACCTGTTTGTGGCGAATTACAATGCAGCCATGACCGAGATGCTCAATGAGTTGTATACGAACGATGGCGATGGCACCTTCACGGAAGTGACGTTTGAGGCGGGATTCGGGGAGGACATCAAGCAGAGTTTCCTCGGGGAATGGACGGATCTCAACGAGGATGGCCTGCTGGATTTGTACGTCATTCGCGACCGGCATGCGTATTTGAACATGTATTACGAGAACCAAGGGGACGGCACCTTTGTGAACACGGCGGCGGATTACGGGCTGGACGCCTCCTTGAACGCCATGTGCTCGGGAATCGGCGATTACAACCGGGATGGGACGATGGACGTGTTCGTCACGGGCTTGCAGAATGAGAACCTCCTGTTGACGAACGACGGCAGCGGGAATTTCACGGACCTGGGGTCGGACGCGTTTGACATTTGGGCCACCTGCTGGGCCGGGAACTGGGTGGATTGGGACAACGACGGGTGGTTGGAGTTGCACGTGGCCACGGGGACATCCCTGTACACGGATTACCCGGCCATTTTGACTTCCGTAGACCAAATCCCGGACAGCATGTTCACCTACAACGACGGGGAGTGGAGTGCCATCGAGGGGACGGGGCTGCCAGCGGAGCACGGTTTCGCCGTGGGGGTGACGGATTTGAATGGGGATGGGTTCCAGGATTTGGTCTCCAACCCCATCGGCGAACTGGCTTCCATCTACCTGGCCACCCCCAACGACAACGGCTACCTGCGCGTCCTCGGCGAGGGGGTCCAATCGAACCGCGACGCCATCGGGGTCAAGTACCGGCTCTACATCGACGGCGAAGTGCAGTACCGGATGTCGAAGAGCGGGGAGGGCTACCTGACGCAGGGGAGCCGGTGGCAGCATTTCGGCCTCGGGGCGGCGGCGGCCGCGGATTCCTTGGTGGTGACGTGGCCGGCCGGGAGCACGCAGGTGTTTTACGACGTGCCGGTCAACAGCTCGATTGTGGTCAATGAAGCGTCCGAGGAGTGGACCTGCTGGTCGGGGGCGTGCGAGGAGGCCACGCTGGTGGGGTGCACCTACGCGATTGCGCTGAATTACAGTGCGGATGCGATTGAAGACGATGGCTCGTGCGAATTCGGGCCCACGCCGGCTTCGTGCGGCGAGGGAACGGTCTGGGACGAGGTGAGTTTGAGCTGCGTTCCGGCCGCCGATACGTGTCCGGCCGATGTCAACGGCGACAACTTCGTGGGCATTTCGGACCTGCTCGACCTGCTCGAGTCGTTCGCCACGGTGTGCCCGGAGTGATCAAGACAGGGTGAGCCGCAGCACGAACGCCACAGCGGTGGGATTCATCCACAGCCGGGTGCGCTGTTCGCTCAGCTGGTACTTCCAAACGGCCTCTCCCCAGCGCGTCTGAAACAGCTCACGGGACCAATGCAGGCCGAGGTAAACGCCGCGAATGGCGTGCGATCCCGTGGCGTTCGGATTCCATCCCGTTGCCCCGTCCGGCCGGAATTCCCAGCCCAGTTCGACGAGCAAGGGCACGTTCCACAGCCGCGTGCGGTTTTCAGCCACCTGCACGTCGTGGTAGGCCGAGTCGAGCTGGGTGCTGCTTGCGGCGAACACGTCGGAGGGGGTGAAGTCGGCGCCGAGTCCCGCGCCGGCCAGGACGCGCTGCTGTTCGGTGAGGCGGACCGTGGTGGTGGCGAGGACCGGCAGCCGGTAGCGCACGCCACGCAGTCGGATGGTGGATTCCACGATTTGGCCTGTGCGATTCCCGATGCCATCCACGTCTTCAAAGGCCAAATCCCAATTCGCCCCCATCCGCTGAACCGTTAGCCCCGTCGACACCCGCCACGCCGCGTTCAACGGATGCGTCAGCCGCACCGCAAAGCGCGATCCCCCCGTCGGCGTCCAATTCGCCCCGAGGTACGGCCGCCCCACGGAATCCGTCTCCGCCGAAATGGTCGCCGCCCCCAACGCGTCCACGGCCGGCAGCCACCCGCCCTCCACGGCAAGCTCCCAACCCCCTTGTGCCTGTGCGCTCCGGAAGAATCCCAGCACCGCTAGCCCCACCGCGGCCGCCGTCCCCACCAGCAACAACCACCGCAACCCCGCCACCGGAATGAACTTCGACCGCGTCGCCGCCTTGACCAAATGGTTCTCATGCAGCGCCTCCTTGAAAAACCGCCGGTGCACGCCGAACAAGTAGGGCTCCCGCTCCGCCACATCGTGGTGCGCCTCAAACGCGATGCCCCGCGCTTCAAGCCGGCTTCGGAACGCCTCGGCCTCGGCCTCCTCCGCGAAGCTGAACACATAATACCGGTTGTCGCCGGGATGCTCGAAGTAATTCGTCCACCGCATGCCTGCAAAATTACGCCCGCCGGGCACAAAAAAAGCCCCACCGCAGGGCGGCAGGGCTTTTGAAATTCGCGAATACGAATTACTTCGTGGCGCGGATGAAGAATCCGAGTTCGAAGTTGTCGTCGATGGCCTTGTCGCCGAGGTCGCTGAAGAAGCTGCCTGAGCCGTACTTGATGTCAAAGGCGGTCCGGTCGACCTTCATCATGCCGCGCATGGCCACTGCGTTGTCGATGGTTTCCAACGTTACTTCCACCGTTTGCGGCTTGGTGATGCCCTTGATGGTGAGGTTGCCCTTCGCTACGAAACCGTTGTCCGTGGGGACAAACGTTGCGGCTTGGAACGTGGCGGTCGGATGGGTGGCCGTGCTGAAGAAGTCGTCGCTGGCCAAGTGACCGAGCAATTTGCCACCGTACTCCGCGTCGAGGTCGGTGTTGGTCATGGAAGTCATGTCCATGGTGAACGTCGCGCCGGACATTTGGCCATCGGTCACGCGGAAGTTGCCGGATGCCAACGAAATGTTGCCGCGGTGCTCGCCGGTGACCTTGCGGCCGACCCAAACAATTTCACTGCCCGCCACGTCGACGGTGTAGTCGCCATCCGCGATGGCCGATTTAGCAGGAGTGACGTCCGCCTGTTCCGTAGCTACGGGCGCGGGGGTGGAGGTCGCTTCAGGGGCGGGTGCTTCACCGCATGCGGCGAGCACGAGCGCGGCAACTGCCGCGAGGGTTGAGAGTTTGTTCATGTGAACGGGGTTGTTAATTGGCTTTTTCGGTATCAAGTCGGGCGTCGTGAAACGCGTCCAACGCTTGGTTCATTTCGGCGGCCAGCGCTTCAGGAATGGCGGCTTCAAACATGCGCTCCAGCTCGAGCAACTGGGCCGTGGCTGATTCCACGCATTGGGTGCCCGCTGGCGTGAGCGCCACATCCACCCGACGGCGGTCCAAGCGGCTCGCCTTCCGAGTGACCAGCCCTTTCGCCCGCAATTTTTCAACGAGCCGGGACGCGTTGCTTGTCGGGTCGATCATCCGGCATGTCAGGTCGTTGAGCGCCATCGGCTTGCCAAATTGACCGCGTAAAATGCGCAGGATGTTGTACTGCTCCGGGGTAATGTTCCACGGCTTCAATCGGCGCTTTTGTTCGAGGTGCACCACGCTCCGGGTGTACAGCAAGTAAAGCAAGAGCTGGTGTTGCTCGTTGCGGAATTTGCTCGTTTGAAGGACCTCGGCCAAATGCATGGCGCAAAACTAACGCCTGTTTTATTTGTACCTACATCAAAAAGCGAAAAAAATACAAATGCCCGAGGCCATCACAGCCCCGGGCATTGAAAATCAGCTCAATCGGGCGCGAACGATGCCGGAAATCACTTTCCCGTCCGCTTGGCCGGCCATGGCGGCGGAGGCCTGGCCCATGACTTTGCCCATGTCGGCCATCGAGGACGCCCCGGTGGCCGCGATGATTGCGTCGACCTTGGCTTCGATCTCTTCCGTGCTCAAGGCGCGGGGGAGGAAGTCGGCGATGACAGCGGCTTGCGCGCGCTCTTCGTCGGCGAGGTCGCTGCGGTTTTGGCCTTCGTAAAGCTCAGCGGTCTCGATGCGTTGCTTGTGCAGCTTGCTCAGGATGCCCATGGCCGTGGCGTCGGGGATGTCGTCCCCGCTGCTCCCGTCTTTCGCTGCTTCGAGCATCAATTTGCTCTTGATGTCGCGCAGGGCGGCGAGCCGGTCGCGGTCTTTGGCCCGCATGGCATCCTTGATGCCGTCGGAAATGGTGGCGTAGATGGACATGTCAGTCGACTTGGTCAGAGAGGAATCCGTTTTGCGAAAGCTGGGTGTACGTGTTGCCGTCCTCATCGGTCTCGGTCTGCAGCGTGTAGCGGCTGACGGTGGACGCATCCGAGGGTTGCACGTCATCGAGCATGATCTTCCGACGCTTGTAAGCGGGTTCGTTTTCCAGCGGGGCCAAATCCTGCGGCGTCTTGAACTTGCTCGTCACCTGCTTCAGGGCCAACGTCCGGTCCTTCTGCCGGTTCGCCAAATCCGGCTGCGGCTGCGGCGTGCTCGGCACAGTGCGGACGGTGAATCCCGTCGTCGATGGTTGCGGCAACGGCTGTGCCTGCGCTCGGGGCATTTCGGGCGCTTCCGGCTCCTCCTCGAGTTTCAAAAACACCTTCCCGCCGGTTTCGCCCGTGGGTGCTTCAGGCGTTTCCGCTTCCGGCTCCGGCGCGGTAAACAAGGTCGGCTCTTCCGGCTGCGGTTCCGGCTGCGGCGGCTCGGGCATTTCCCATTCCGTCTTCACGGGCGGCGGCGTGACCGGTGGCTCGACCGGGGTCATCGGACGCTGCTCGAACGGGGTGTTCCACGCCGAGGGCGCCGGCTCCGGCGCCTGCTTCAAAAACGGCTCCTGCGGTCCAGGCTGCGGCGCCGCGGTGCTCGTAGGCATTTCCTGCTGCTGCGGCGGCATGTTGCCCCCGAGCCATTGCCTCTTCGGTGCGCTGTTCTCCGGTTCATCGATGCCCTGAAACCCCGTGGCAATCACCGTCACGGAGATGTCGTCCTCCAAGGTCTCGTCGATGCCGTACCCCCAGATGACTTCGGCTGACTGACCGGCGGCATCTTGGATGAAGTCGGTGATCTCCATGATTTCGTCCATCAGGATTTCGTCCTCGTTGAAGGTGATGTTCAACAGGACAAAATTCGCCCCCGTGATGTCGTGGTCATTCAACAACGGCGACTCGAGCGCGTCCCGCACGGCCTTTGCTGCGCGGCCCTCGCCCGTGCCCCGTCCGGAGCCCATGATGGCCCGTCCGCTGCTCCGCATCACCGTGTTCACGTCGTTCATGTCGACGTTGATGAGTCCGGTCAGCGTGATGACCTCGGCGATCCCTTTCGCCGCCGTGCACAGGACTTCGTCGGCATTCATGAACGCCTTCCGGATGGTCAAACCGCTGTACAGTTCGCGGAGCTTGTCGTTGCGGATGATGAGCAACGTGTCCACGGCATTGCGCATGTTTTCGAGCCCTTCCTTCGCTTGGTCAGCGCGCCGCCGCCCTTCGAACTTGAACGGGATGGTCACAATGCCCACGGTCAGGATGCCGAGCTCTTTCGCCGCCGCGGCGATAACGGGAGCGGCGCCGGTTCCGGTGCCCCCACCCATGCCCGCTGTGACGAACACCATGCGGGTGCCTGAGTTCAGCAGTTCGGTGATTTCGTCGAGGCTCTCAATCGCAGCGTTGCGGCCGACTTCGGGCTGCGACCCCGCGCCTTGCCCGTCGGTCAACGTCCGCCCAAGCTGGATTTTCGTTTCCACGCGGCTCGCCTCAAGCGCCTGGGCATCGGTGTTGCACACAATGAAGTCAACGCCTTGGATGCCGCGTTCGTGCATCGTGTTGACTGCGTTCGATCCGCCACCGCCTACGCCGATGACTTTGATGGGATTTTGATAGTTCATGCGTAATCAGTTTTGGAATTCTTCATCAGCTTCAAAGAAATCGCGCAACGTCCGGAGGAAGTTGCGGCCGATGGGTTCGCGCGGTGCCTTGGGTTCTTCGGTTTCATCCGGTTCAGGCTGGGTCGTCGTCTGGTCGTGCGTCGTCAGGGCGTGGGGGTCGATTTGGTCCTCGTAACCTTTCAAGACCAAACCCACTCCCGTCGCAAACGACGGCGACGTGATCGCTTCCTCCGGCAGCTCGCCCAAGTGCTCGTTCGGATACCCGATGCGGCACGAAATGCCCGTCCGGTACTCGAACAGCTGGGCCGCGTGCTTCAACATCGAGCCCCCGCCCGTGAGCACCACCCCGCCGACGAGGTTGTCCGCGTGGCCGGAGTTGTTGATCTCGTAGTGCACGAATTCGATGATCTCCGTCATCCGCGCTTCGATGATGTGGGCGAGGTTGCGGCGGCTGATTTCCCGCGGATCTCGGCCGCGCAAGCCCGGAATGCAGATGATCTCGTTGTCCTTCATCTCCGTCGCGATGGCGGAGCCGAATTGCTGCTTCAGCTTCTCTGCCTGCCGCTTCATGATGGCGCATCCCTTGTGGATGTCTTCCGTCACGATGTTGCCGCCCAGCGGGATGACTGCGGTGTGGCGGATGATGTTGTCCTGGAAGATGGCGATGTCGGTGGTGCCGCCACCGATGTCGACCAAGGCCACCCCGGCCTCCAACTCGTCCTCACTCAACACCGATGCCGAAGAGGCGAGGGGCTCGAGGATGAGCTCATCGACTTCCAGGCCAGCTTTTTTGATGCAGCGGTAGATGTTGCGGATGGAGCTGATTTGGCCCGTGATGACGTGGAACATCGCTTCCACCCGGACGCCATTCATCCCGATGGGGTACTTGATGCCCGTCTCGCCGTCGACCGTGTATTCCTGCGGCATGACGTGGATGATCTCCTCGCCGGGGTTGTTCATGTAGCCCTTCTGCTGCTGGATCAACGCCTCGATGTCTTCCCGGGTGATTTCGGTTTCGCCGTTGTTCCGCGCGATCATGCCGTTGCGCTGTTGCGAACGGATGTGCTGCCCCGCGATGCCCACGTTCACCCGCGCGATCGTCACGCCCGAATTCATCTCGGCTTCGTCGACGGCGCGGCGGATGCTGTCCACGGTTTGCTGGATGTTGGACACCACGCCTCGCTTCACCCCGAGCGATTCGCTCCGGCCTGAACCGAGGATGATGACCTTGCCGTGCTCGTTCTTCTGGCCCACGAAGCAGGCGATTTTCGTGGTTCCGATGTCCAAACCGACGATGATGTCGTTGGGGCCGACGCGGGTGTCGTTGGAGGCGACGCTGGTGTGTGTGGTCATGGGGTGTAGGGGATTTCAATAATGGCGTTGAGCTACGATTTGGCCTTCGTATTTCAATGAGATGCGCTGGTAATCGTTCAAGTTTCCACGGGCGATTTGCTCGCGATAGAAGGCGTTGAGGTGGTCGAGTTGGGTATGGATTTGGGCCAAATCACCCAGCGCAATGCGCGCCCCACCGAGCCGCGGAATCAGCTCCACGTCCGTGCCTTCCACCACGATTCCATCGGTGAAGGCCTTCCAAACCGGCGACTGCTCCAACACCGCGAGGTAGCCAAATCCATGGAGGGCCTCCGCCTCCGTGTCCGCAAAAATCACCGGCACCCGGGCCGTGAACACGGGGCTCAGCGGCATGGCCTGCCCCTGTTCGTCCAAGTAGCAATCGCCTTCGCCCCCCTGGTGCCAACGCGCCAAGGGGCGGCGCTGGGTCACCTGCACTTGGAGGTGGTCGTTCAATCCCGGGTAAACCCGCACATCGCGCACCGCAGGCAGGGCCTCGCGCACCCACCGCGCCACCTCGTCGAGCGCCACATCGCCGTAGAACGATCCCCGGATGCTGTCGTACGCAACGATGGCGTTCCGGACGCTGACCTCGTCGACGAGGTACATCCCGTCCACTTCTTCCACCGCCACGTCGAGCGCTGCAAACCGCCGTCCTTCCCGCTCAAACCGGGCAAACCCCGCCAAGGCCACCGCTCCCAACAGGAGGAGGCCGGACAGGACGAGGTTCAAAATGCGGCGGGTTTTCATGTGTTTGTTCCGTGTTTTTCAGCCACCGAATCCGTTTCCATGAGCCAAGTTTTCAAGGGGTTGACCCATCGGTCGATGTCCCCCGCTCCCAGCGTCATGACCACTTCGCGCGGCATGGCTTTCAAGCAATCGAATATCCGTTCTGGAGCAACGAGTTCTTTGTGGGGAGCGGATATCTTATCAAATAAAGATTGTGAATCAACCCCGGGAATGGGGGCCTCCCGGGCGGGGTAGATGGGCAACAGGATGCACGCATCGAGCAGGGACAGGACCTCGGCGAACCCGACGAGGTGGTCGCGGGTGCGGGTGAACAGGTGGGGTTGAAAAATGCCGGTGAGCCGCTTCCCCGGGTGTGCGGTGCGCGCGGCCTCGATGGTGCGGCGCAGCTCCTCCGGGTGGTGGGCGTAATCGTCGATGTAGGTGGTGGTGGGGCCGGTCAAGTGGTACTGGAACCGGCGGTGCACGCCGGGAAAAGTGGCGAGCCGTTCCTTGAGCAGTTCGGGGGGCAGGCCAGCGGCCAAAGCCAGTCCCGCTGCCGCCACCGCGTTTTCGAGGTTGTGCAGTCCGGGCATGGGCAGGGCGCATCCTGCGATGGGCGGGCCGTCCGGGTGCACCAGGGTGAACCGGGTGCAGGCGCCTGCGCGTACGACTTCGGTCGCGCGGACATCGCCCGCTTCGATGCCGTACGTG
>JALQTD010000043.1:12802-16086 GCA_023264155.1 Flavobacteriales bacterium
CGGAGAGGGTGTGGTGCAGGAGCAGGCTGCGGTGGATTTGGCCTGCAAATGCCTCGAAGCCAGCGGTGAACGCATCGGGGTCGCCGTAAACGTCCAAATGGTCCGGGTCCAAGCTCGTGATGGCGGCGTGCGTCGGGTGCAAGTGCAGGAAGCTGCGGTCGAATTCATCGGCCTCCACCACCGTCCAAGCGGCGTCCCTGTTGAGGTAGAGGTTGCTGCCCGTGGCTGCCGCAATGCCCCCGAGGAAGGCGTTGCACCGGTCCTGCAGGAGGTGGGCGAGCAACGTCGTGGTGGTCGTCTTGCCGTGGGTGCCGGCGACGGCGAGGCTCGGTTGTTGGGCGGCAATCGCGCCGAGGATGGCGCTGCGTTTGTGCAGCGGGCCGGCAGCTTCAAGCAGTTGCCGCAGCGGCAGGTCGGCGGGCACCGCGGGGGTGAAAATCCGCAGCACATCGGCCGGTTGCCAGCCGGGGGGCAGGGCGCTCGCATCGGGCGCATGGCTCACGTGCATCCCTTCCCGGGCCAAATCCCGCGTCAGCTCCGACGCCGTCCGGTCATACCCCGCTACCTCCCAGCCCTGTGCCTGCAAATACCGGGCGATGGCGCTCATCCCGATCCCGCCGATGCCGAGGAAAAACGCCCGGCCCGGCCGTTTCAATTCATCCGCGAGCATGGAGCAGGGCTTCGATTTCGTCCACCACCCGTGTCGCGGCATCGGGGCGCGCCGCCGCATGCAATTCCGCCCGCATGGCCTCCGCCCGTTCCGGCGCCGCGAACAAGTCACCGACCACCCGCCCGAGCTCCTCCACCACGAACCGGTCCTCGAGCAGCACGGCTCCGCCCCGGTCCGACAAGGACCGCGCGTTGCTGGTCTGGTGGTCCTCCGCCACGTAAGGCGAGGGAACGAGCACCGCGGGCTTGCCCACCAAGGCCAATTCGGCCAGCGACATCGCTCCCGCGCGGCTCGCAATGACGTCCGCCGCCACATAGGCCAGGTCCATCCGATCGATGAAGCCCCGGCACACCAATCCTTCACGGCCGTCGGCCCAGGCTTCACAGCTGTCGGCGAAGCGGGCGCCACACTGCCACAGGATTTGGTATGGGCGATCGGAATGCTGCTCCACGAGCGCCTGAACGGCCTCATTCATCGACACCGCGCCGAGGCTGCCGCCCATGACGAACAGCACCGGGCGATCGGGGTCCAACCCGAAGGCCTCCCGGGCCTCGCGTACGCCGCCCTGCTGCCCGACGCGCTCCACCACATGCTGCCGGAGCGGATTGCCCGTCAGGACGATGCGTTCCGCGGGGAACCACCGGTCGAGTCCGGGGAATCCGGCGCAAATCCGCTGCACGTGTCCGGCGAGGATGCGGTTCGTGATGCCGGGGAAGGAGTTCTGTTCTTGGATCAGGGTCGGAATGCCCTTCCGCGCGGCCCGAAACAGCAACGGGCCGGAAGCGAATCCCCCCACGCCGACGGCCACTTGCGGCCGGTATTTCCGGATCAAGCGCCCCGCCGCCCGCAGGCTGCTGATGAGCTTGAACGGGAACGACAGGTTCCGCGTGCTTTTCCAGTTGCGGTCGATGCCGCTGATCCACAGCCCATCGATGGGGTAGCCCGCTGCCGGTACTTTCTCCATCTCCATGCGGCCTTTCGCCCCGACGAAGCGGATGTCGCAGTTCGGGTGCCGGCGCTTGATTTCGTCCGCGATGGCGAGGGCAGGGTGGATGTGGCCTCCGGTGCCCCCACCGGAGATGACGATGCGTTCGAGTTGGGCCATGTCAATCGGTGGTTTCTTCAGCGGCCTGTGGGGGCGCCGTGGTGCGCGAAACGGCGAGGATCATGCCGATGGCGATGCTGGTGAACAAGATGCTGGTGCCGCCGTAAGACACAATGGGGATGGGCTGCCCCGTGGTGGGGAACAGCCGGACAGCGACGGCCATGTTCGTCAGGGCTTGGAAGGTGATGGACAGTCCCAGGCCGAAGGCGAGGAGGGAGCCAAACCGAACCGGGCACCGCCGCGCTGCCCGCAGCGTCCGATAGAAGAACATCAAAAACAAGACGACCAACCCGGCCCCGCCGAGGATCGCCCCCCAATCTTCCACGATGGAGGCGAAAATCATGTCGGAATACGATTCTGGTACGAAGTTCCGGGCGGCGCCGGTGCCGGGGCCCGAGGGGGTCAATCCCCCGCGTGCGATGGCGATTTGGGCATAGCGGATTTGGTCCAACATCTCACCGCCCTCGTCCTGGAAGGCCATGATGCGGTTCCGCCAAGTCGCCACCCGCGGCAAGAGGTTCGGGAAGGTGCTCGCCGCTGCCAAGCCTACGCCTGCAAACGCAACGGCTGCACCTGCAAGCCGGAACAGGTGGCGCCAAGGCACCCCGCCGACGACGAGCATCGCCGCGGCCACCGCCCCGATGAGCGCCGCCGTCGACAAATCCGCCGGCAGAATCAAAGCGCAGACCAGCACGATGGGCAGGACGATGGGCCAAACGCCCGTCCGGAAATCGTGCAGCCGGTCGCGGTTGCGGTGCAGCATCCGCGCCACGTAGGTGATGAGCATGATCTTGGCGAAGTCCGAGGTTTGGACCGTGATGCCGATGCCGGGGATCCGCATCCAACGTTTGGCATCATTGATCTCCACCCCGATGAGCAAGGTCAAAAACAGCAGCAAAATGGCGACCCAAATCAGCACCGACGACGCGCGTGAAAACACGTGAATCGGTAGCCGATGGAACAGGTACATGGCGCCCAGCCCGAGTCCGAGCATGAACGTGTGCTTGCCCAGCAACGGCAGCGACCCCCCCGAATTCTTGTGCACGAGGTAGGCGCCGGCGCTGTAGACGGTGATGAGCGAAATGCCGAACAGGATCAAGGTGACCATCCAGATCCCCCGATCGCCTTCGGCGCGCCGCATCAGCTGTTGCACCCAATTGGGCTGTCGCTCCGCTGCGTCCATGGGTTCAGAGGGCGCGGACGGCTGCTTTGAAGGCGCGGCCGCGTTCCTCGTAGCTACCGAACAGGTCGAAGCTCGCACAGGCGGGCGAAAGCAACACGGTCATGCCGGGCATGGCGAGGTCGTATGCGCGTTCCACGGCAGCTGCAGCACTCTCCACGTCGGTCACGCTCTTCACCTTCTCGCCAAACGCCGCGTGCAATTTCGCGTTGTCCTTGCCGAGGCAGATGAGGTGGTCCACCTTGCCTTCGACGAGGTGCATGAGCGAGGTGTAATCGTTGCCCTTGTCGACGCCGCCGGCGATCCAAACAATCGGGCCGGTCAGGCTG
>JALQTD010000044.1 GCA_023264155.1 Flavobacteriales bacterium
GCACTTTGATTTGTCGTACACGCCGTTGAAGCATTTGGGCTACAAGGCCATCATCGTGAACCTGAGCGACATCTGTGCGATGAATGCGGTGCCGACGCAGGTGACGGTTTCGCTTGCGTTGTCAAACCGGTTTTCCGTAGAAGCGGTGGAGGAGCTCTATGCCGGTATGCGCAAGGCGTGCGAGTTGTACAGCGTGGATTTGGTGGGAGGCGATACGACGTCGAGCTTGTCGGGGTTGGTGATTTCGGTGACGGCGATGGGGCTTGGAGAAAGCGACCGCATTGTGCGCCGTTCAGGGGCGCAGGCCGGGGATTTGCTCGTGGTGTCCGGCGAGTTGGGCGGGGCGTACATGGGTCTGCAGGTCTTGGAGCGCGAGAAGCACGTGTTCAAGGAGGCGCCCGGGGCCCAGCCGGATTTGACCGGGTTCGACTATGTGCTCGAGCGGCAATTGAAGCCGGAAGCGCGGATGGACGTGGTGCGCGAGCTGGTTCAGTTGAAACTGAAGCCGTCCTCGATGATCGATGTGTCCGACGGCCTGTCTTCTGAAATCTTCCACCTCTGCACGGAGAGTGAGGTGGGCGTTAAGGTCTTCGAGGAGAAGTTGCCCATCAATCCGGAGACGTACGAGGTGGCGCGTGCGTTCAATTTGGATCCAACAGTGTGCATGCTCAACGGGGGCGAGGACTACGAGCTGCTCTTCACGGTTCCGCAGGCGGATGCAGACCAAATCCTGAACCACCCCATGTTCAGCATCATCGGCTACCTCACCGAAGACCCCAAGGAACGCCGGCTCATCGCCAAAAACGGCGCCGAAGCCGACCTCGAAGCACAGGGTTGGCAAGCATTCAAATCAGAATGAAATGTGCGGCATAGCGGGCGTTTTCGGTTGGGATGAACAAGCAGGCCGCGCAGCATGCGCCCGCATGAACACGGCACTCGGCCACCGCGGCCCGGACGACAATGGCATATGGACGGATCCCGCCGGCATCGCCCTGGCCCACCGCCGGCTGAGCATCCTCGACACCACCGCGGCCGGTCACCAGCCGTGGTCGGACCCTTCCGGCGACCACCTCGTCTACAACGGCGAGATCTACAACTTCCGCGAGTTGGCTGCCGAATTGACGGCACAACACGGCGTGCAGTTCGCCAGCGGCACGGACACGGAAGTGCTGATGGCGGCCTTGCGCACGTGGGGCACGGCGGCGCTCGACCGGTTCAACGGCATGTTCGCCTTTGCCTGGTGGCGCGCTGAAAGTGAAGAGCTGCTCCTGGCCCGCGACCGCATGGGCATCAAGCCGGTCTACTTTGCCGAAGTGCCCGGTGGAGTAGCCTTTGCCAGTGAAATCCGGGCGCTCTTGGCTTCTGAGGCCGTTCAACGAAAATTGAACCGCACGGCGCTCGTGGATTACCTGCGCTACGGCACGGTGCATGCGCCTGCCACCTTGGTGGAAGGGGTGGAGTTGTTGCCGGCGGGCCATTGGCTGCGCCTGCAAGACGCCGAGGTGGAATTGCACCGGTGGTGGCATGCTGCAGAAGCCATCGCCGAAGTGGAGCCGTGGCAGGGACGTGATCATGCGGTGGAAGTCGTGCGCGATACGCTGCGCGATGCGGTGCAGCTCCGAATGCGATCCGATGTGCCCCTCGGGGCTTTCCTGTCCGGGGGCATTGATTCGAGCGCGGTGGTCGGGTTGATGCAAGAGGTGAGTGAGCGGCCGGTTTCGACCTTCAGCGTGGCATTCAACGAAGGGGAGTTCGATGAAAGTCCGTGGTCGCGCTTGGTGGCGAAGCGGTTTGGCACCGACCACCACGAGATCCGACTGACCGCCGAGCATTTCCTCGAGCAGGTGCCCGCGGCGTTGGAAGCCATGGACCATCCCAGTGGGGACGGGCCCAATACGTTCGTTGTCAGTGCCGCCACGAAGGCAGCGGGCATCACCGTTGCTTTGTCGGGCCTCGGCGGGGACGAGTTGTTCGCGGGCTATCCGGTGTTTCAACGTTCACGCCAACTCATGGAGTACCGCTGGCTGACGTCGTGGCCGCTCGGCCTGAGGAAAACGGCGGGCCGGACCTATGCCCGATTGAAGGGAACGGTCACCGCCCGCAAGCAAGCGGACATCCTCTCGAGCGATTACTTCGACCTCGAACACACCTACCCGCTTTCCCGCCAAATCTTCCTCGAAGAAGACCTCCGTGCCATTTGGAAGGGGGGTCAAATCCCCGGAAACCGCGTATTCCAATGGGTTTCAAAAGAAATTGAACCGAATACAGCGGGATTCTTTTTGCCGTTTTACAGCAAGGTGAGCGTGGCCGAATTGGGCACGTATTTGCAGCACACCTTGTTGCGCGATACGGACCAAATGTCGATGGCCCATGCCCTCGAGGTCCGCGTCCCCTTCCTCGACCACCGGTTGATCGCGGCGGCCCTGGCCGTTCCCGACGCTTGGAAATCACCGACCACGCCGAAGAAACTCCTGACCGATGCGTTGGGCGACCTGTTGCCTGAGGAAGTGACCCAGCGGAAGAAGATGGGCTTCGTTCTCCCATGGGCCGAATGGTTGCGGGGGCCGTTGCGCCCGTTGTGCGAGCAGGGGTTGGGGGTGTTGAGTCGGCTGGATGTGCTGGATTCAAATGAGTTGAATCGGTTGTGGAACGCGTTCCTCGCGGGGGACGAACGGGTGAACCACACCCGGATTTGGATGCTTGTGACGTTGGGGGATTGGATGGACCGCCATGGCATCGCGTAAGCGGATTTTGGTGGCCGCGGAGTGGTTCCCTCCGGCATTTCGTGCGGGGGGACCGGTGCGGAGCGTGGCGAATTTGGTGGAGGTGCTCGGCGAAACGCACGAGGTGTTCGTGGTGGCGGGGGCTTATGATTTGGGCTTGAACACGCCCTTAGAAGTTCCCCACAACACCTGGATTGAGCATCCGTGGGGCCAAGTGCAATACCTGACACGCGACCGCTGGCAGTCGGGGCTGTGGCACCACTTGCTTGTGGAGACCCTGCAGCCGGACTTCCTCTATGTCAACAGTTTATACGCGCGGTTTTTTGCCCTCATGCCGGTGCGCACCGCGCGCAAGTGCCCGGAAATGCAAGTCGTTTTGGCCCCCCGAGGGATGTTGGGTGCTGGGTCGCTGGCGATCAAGCCGGTGAAGAAGCGGATTTTCTTGCAAGCGAGTCGGTGGCTTGGGTGGTTCGATGAGGTGGTCTGGCATGCCACGTCGGAAGCGGAGCGCGCGGACATCCACGCTCAGTTCCCCACGGCTCGGGTGAAGGTGGCTCCCAACCTGCCATCTGCACCAAGCGCTATTGCGGAGACTCGCCGTTCGGACCGGTGGACATTGGTGGCCGTGGGCCGACTGCACCGGATTAAAAACCTGGTCTTCGGCGTGAAGGCGTTGGCAAAGGCGCTGCGAAACGCACCGTCGTCACGGCCTATCGAACTTCGGCTGATCGGCCCCGCGGAGGACGCTGATTGCTTGGCGGAGGTGCTGGCTGCAGGTGCCGGCGTCCCGGGATTGACCATCCGCCATGAGGGCGCTTTGCCGCCGGACGCGGTTTCAAAAGCCCTGTCTGCCGCCCACTTCCTGTTAATGCCGTCACGCCATGAGAATTTCGGTCACGCCATCGTCGAAGCGTGGGCCCACGGCTGCCCTGTGTTGCTGTCAGATCGGACGCCTTGGAAGGACTTGGAAGCGGCCGGTGCGGGTTGGGACTGGCCATTGGAAGAATGGGCGTGGACAGAAGGGCTGACGCAGGCCCTCGCCTTGGATGAGGCCGCTTGGAACCGGCTTTCGGAAGCATCGCGAGCCCACTTTGCAACCGCCGTTCGAACGCCCGATTCGCTCGAAGCGAACCGCCGTATCTTCTCGGCATGAATCGGATTTGCGAGTTGTTTGGCATCGACCGGCCCATCGTGCAGGCCGGCATGATTTGGTGTTCGGGTTGGGAGTTGGCCAGCGCGGTTTCGAACGCGGGTGGCCTCGGCATTTTGGGCGCCGGCTCCATGTACCCGGAGGTGTTGAAAGACCAAATCGCGCGCACCCAAGCCGCCACCACCCGCCCCTTTGCCGTCAACGTCCCGCTCATCTACCCCTCGATCGAGGAACACATGGCGACCATCGTGGACATGCAAGTGCCCATCGTGTTCACCAGCGCCGGAAACCCCAAGGCCTGGACCCAACACCTCCAATCCCACGGCATCCGCGTGGTCCATGTGGTGTCTTCCGTCAAATTCGCCCTCAAAGCCGAAGCCGCCGGCGTAGACGCCGTGGTCGCTGAGGGCTTCGAAGCCGGCGGGCACAACGGCCGCGAGGAAACGACCACGCTCGTGCTCGTCCCCGCCGTAGCGGACGCCTGCACCATCCCGGTCATTGCGGCTGGAGGCATCCACGACGCCCGATCCACCCTCGCCGCCTTCGCCCTTGGCGCCGAAGCCGTCCAAATCGGCTCCCGCTTCGTCGCTTCCCGCGAATCCTCGGCTCACCAAGCCTTCAAGGACGCGGTCGTTCAAGCCGGCGAAGGCGCCACCCGCCTCAGCTTGAAAGCCCTAACCCCCGTACGCCTCCTCGACAACCCGTTCGCCCGGGAGGTCTGGTCCGCCGAATCCGGCCACGCCACCCCCGAACAGCTCGCCACTCTCCTCGGCCGCGGCCGGGCGAAGCGCGGCATGTTCGAAGGCGACCTCACGGAAGGCGAGCTCGAAATCGGCCAAGTCGCCGCCGCCCTCAACGACCTCCCCCAAGCCGCCGACATCGTGGCCGCCATCGACCGCGGGTACCGCGCCCTGACCGCCGGCATGACCGACCCGCACTTCGCGTGGCCGTGACCCCGCCCATCCTGTTTTTCGACGGCGATTGCGGACTCTGTGACCGTTCGGTTCAGTGGGTCTTCGCCCGATTGCGTCCGGAATCCCCATTGAAATTCGCCCCGCTCCAAGGCGCTACGGCCGACCACCTCCTCCCGCCGGGCCTCCCCGATTCGGTCATCTTCCGCGACGCCGAAGGCCAAACCCACACCCAATCCGCCGCCCTCCGCGCCCTCCGCCCGCACCTGATTCCTCCCTACCACGTGCTCCTCGCGCTGGTGTACCCGCCTTTGGCCAACCCCATTTACGCCCTCATCGCCCGCCACCGCAAGCGCCTCTTCCGTCCGCGGTGCCAATGGCAGCAACTCGACCCCACCCGGTTACTCCCGTGACGCGAAGTGCTGCAACACGGCCTTTGCCACCTTCGTGTTGACCACGGCCAGCAACGCTTCCTCCGAAGCGGCGGCCACGGCCTCCACGCTCCCGAAATGCCCCAACAGCTTCAACCGCGTGGCCGGCCCCACCCCGGCGATTTCATCGAGTTCGCTTCGCAACGCCTCCTTGCTCCGCCGATTCCGGTGATGCGCCAATGAAAACCGGTGCGCCTCGTTGCGCAAATGCTGGATCAGCTTCAACGTGGTGGAGCGCTTGTCGATGTAAAGCGGCACCGAATCCCCCGGGAAGAAGATCTCCTCGAGCCGCTTGGCGATGCCGATGATGGCAATCGACCCCATCAGCCCCAGCTCCTCCAAGGCCTCCACGGCGTGGGAAAGCTGCCCCTTCCCGCCGTCGATGATGATGAGCTGCGGAAGCGGTTCGCCCTCCTCCTGCAGCCGGTGGTACCGGCGGTAGACGGCCTCGCGCATGGACGCGAAATCGTCCGGACCGACCACGGTTTTGATGTTGAATTTCCGGTAGTCGGCCTTCGACGGTTTGCCGTTTTTGAAGACGACACACGCCGAAGCCGGGTTCGTGCCCTGGATGTTCGAGTTGTCGAAGCACTCGATGTGGCGGGGCAGCTCGGTCAGCCGCAGGTCCGCTGCTGCCGTTTCGAGCAGCCGCTCGGTCGCCGCTTCCGGGTCGACTTGCTCGAGCTGCTTCTGCCGGTCGCGCATGAAGTACGTGGCGTTGCGCTCGGAGAGCTCGATGAGCCGCTTTTTGTCGCCGCGCTGCGGCAGCACAAGTTCCACGCCCGGCACGTCCACCTCGTGGTGGGTGAAGACGGTGGGGGAGGTGCTGTTGAAGCGGTCGCGCAGCAGGGGGATGGCCGCCTCGAGGACCTGGGCATCGGTTTCGCCGAGCCGCTTGCGCACTTCCGAGGTTTGGCCTTGCACGATGCTTCCGTTATTGATTTTCAGGAAGTTGACGTAGCTCGTGCGCGCGTCGCTGACCACCGTGAAGACGTCCACATCGTGGATGGAGGGGTGCACAACCGTGTTCTTGGCTTGGAATTTTTGGACCAAATCCAACCGCCGCTTCAACCCCGCCGCTTCCTCAAACCGCATCGCCGCCGCTTCCTCCGCAATCCGCTCGCGCAGCACGCCCTCCACCGCCCGCAAATCCCCGCGCAAAATGTGCCGGATGGCCGCCACGCTTTCGTCGTACGCGTCCGCCGTCTGCTTGCCCACGCACGGCGCGAGGCAGTTCCCGATGTGGTACTCAAGGCACTCCCGGAACTTCCCTTCGTGCACGTTCGTCGCTGTCAACGCCAGCGAGCACGTCCGAATGGGGTAGAGCTTCCGGCACAGCTCAAGCACCACGTGCATCGCCCGCGCGCTCGGATACGGCCCGAAGTACTCGCTGCCGTCGCGGATGAGCTTGCGCGTGGCAAAGACCCGCGGAAACGGCTCCTTCTTGATGACGATGTACGGGTACGTTTTGTCGTCCTTCAGCTGGATGTTGTAGAGCGGCTTGTGCTCCTTGATGAGGCTGTTTTCGAGCAGCAGCGCGTCGGTCTCGGTGGGCGTGATGAGCCACTTGATGTCCGCGATTTTCGAGACGAGCAGCCGCGTTTTTCCGTGCTCGAGTGCCTGCTTGGTGAAGTAGCTCGCGACGCGTTTGCGCAGCTCCTTCGCCTTGCCGACATACAGCAGCCGGCCGTCCGCGTCGAAGTGTTGGTACACGCCGGGCTTCAGCGGAATCCGCTCGAGGATGCTCTGGATGTGCTCGCTTTTCTCCATTTCTTTCGCGCAGGCCAAATTACGGGTTTACCTTCGCCGCATGAACGTGATCACGGGGGCAACTGGCTCGGTGGGGATGCATTTGGTGCGGGAATGGCTGGCCGCGGGTGAGCCTGTCCGGCTCCTCGTCCGCCCTTCCGCCTCCCGCGAACGCCTTCGGGACTTCCTGCTTCACGCTCTCCCCGCGGACCCGACCGCTTTCGATCGGCTCGAGTGGGCCGAAGGGGACCTCAACGACGGCGACTCCCTCGAAGCGGCCTTCACCGGTGCCTCCCGCGTCATCCACGCCGCCGCCCTCGTCTCCTTCAACCGCCGGGACGCCGCCGCCATGCTGGCCACGAACCGCGACGGCACCGCCGAAGTGGTCAATGCCATGCTCGCCTGCAACGTGCCGGAGCTCGTCTACATCTCGTCCGTGGCGGCCTTGGGGCGCCAACCGGGCCAACCGGTCGTCCACGAAAACACGGTCTTCGAGGACGGTCCCTTGGTCAGCGATTACGCCCGCAGCAAGTACAAGGCCGAACTCGAAGTCTGGCGCGGCCAAGAGGAGGGACTCCGCGTCCTCGCGCTCAACCCCGTCATCGTCATTGGCCCTGGGGATTACAACCGAAGCAGCGCCGCCCTGCTCACCCAGGTCGCGCGTGGCCTGCGGTTCTTCCCCACGGGCTCGAACGGTTTCGTGGCCGCCACCGATGTCGCCCGGGCCGCCCATGTGCTCGCCGCCGATGGCGCGTGGGGCGAGCGGTTCCTGCTCTGCGGATTCCATGCCGCCTACCGCGACGTGTTGGCCACCATGGCCGATGCGCTCGGCGTTCCGCGCCCCCACCTGCCGGTCAAGCGCTGGGTGGCAGAAGTCGCTTGGCGCGTGGCCCGTGTGGTGGAATGGATCACGGGCAAACCGGCCTTCGTAACGAAAACGGCCTTGCGCACGGCCGCCCGCAACCACCGGTACAGCACCGAGAAGATCGAAGCGCGCCTCGGTTCCCGCTGGTCGCCAGCCCCGTTGGAAGAGGCGGTTCGTTTAGCGGTGGCGCATCACTCGTTTGTGCGGGAACGGACGGGGGGTGGTGACTGAGCCTCGATTTGGCCCCAATCGCGCTCCCAAGCGTTCAGCTGCTCCACCACACCATCGTAAATCGGCAGCAGCAACTCCGGGTGGTCGAACCACCACGCATGGCTCGCACGGAACGTCGCTTCGGTGATGCCATGCGCCTCGAAAATGGCCAGGTATTGGCCCCGGTACACCGCTGAAGCGTCATCGTCGCGCCTCAAGTGCTTCTTCGAAGTGGCCTCGAGTAACTGAATTTCAGTCAGGACCTGCACGAAGGCCGAATCGTCAAGGACTTCCGGCGGCCGCTGATCGGCGGGCTGCGAGCACGCCACGAGTGCCACGAGCGCCCACGCCCCCCATTTCATCGGTCGAACATCAAGCGTTCTCCGGCGTGCCCTCCATTTTCCGTTAGGATGCGTTCGCCATCCCAAACCTGCACGCCATTGACCCACGTTCCTTCAATGCGGCTGTGGAAGGTGGTGCCTTCAAACGGCGACCAACCGCATTTGTACAACAGCCCTTCCCGGCGCACCGTCGTTTCCGCCGCGGGGTCCACCAGCACGAGATCGGCTGCATAGCCCGCTCGGATGTACCCCCGGTTGGGGATGCGGAACAGCTGGGCTGGCCGGTGGGCCATCAAGTCGACGACCCGTTCCACCCCGATCCATCCTTCCCGCACCATTTCGAGCATCGCCAGCAGGGCGTGCTGCACGAGGGGCCCGCCAGACGGCGCTTGGAAGTACCCTTGGTTCTTCTCAGCCAAGGTGTGTGGCGCATGGTCGGTGGCCACCACATCGATGGTGTTGTCGAGCAGCGCCGCCCGCAGCGCACTCCGGTCTTCGGCCCGCTTCACCGCCGGATTCCACTTGATGAACGTGCCTTTCGCGTCGTAATCCGCGTCGGTGAACCACAGGTGGTGAATGCACGCCTCCGCCGTGATGCGCTTTTCTTCGAGCGGCAAGGTGTTGTTGAACAAGCTCAGCTCGCGCGCCGTCGAGATGTGCAGGATGTGCAGCTGCGTGTTGTGCTTGCTGGCCAAATCCACCGCCATCGACGAACTCGCATAGCACGCCTCCTCACTCCGGATCACCGGGTGCTGCGACATCGGCACGTGTTCCCCGAACTGGGCCTTCGCCGCCTCCAAATTGCGCCGCACGGTCGCCTCGTCTTCGCAATGCGTTGCCACCAGCGTGGGGCTTTCTTTGAAAATCCCTTCCAAGACGCTCCGGCTGTCCACCAGCATGTTGCCCGTGGAAGATCCCATGAACACCTTCACCCCACAAACGCGCTTCGGGTCCGTCTTCAGCACCTCCTCAATGTTCTCGTTCGAGGCGCCCATGAAGAAGCTGTAATTGACGGCGCTGACCTCGGCAGCTCGCTCGTATTTGTCTTCAAGCAGTCGCTGCGTCAGGGCTTGGGGCACGGTGTTCGGCATTTCCATGAAGGACGTGATGCCACCGGCCGCCGCTGCCGCTGATTCGGTGGCGATTTCGGCCTTGTGCGTCAGCCCCGGTTCCCGGAAATGAACTTGGTCGTCGATGGCGCCGGGAAGGAGCCACTTGCCCTTCGCTTGGACCGTGGTGACGGGGCCTTCAGGGAGGGGCAGGTCGCTGCCTACGGCTTCTATGGTTGCGCCGTTGACCAGGACATCGGCTTCCGAAACCGTTCCGTCATTGACGACCAGGGCTTGCTTGAACAGGGTGCGCATGGGCTTAAGGAGCAGGTTTAACGCGGCGGAACCGCATTTGCAAAACCCCGAGGAACGCTTCTTTGAAGATGCCCATGCTCATTTTGCTGGTGCCGAATTGGCGGTCAATGAAGGTGATGGGCACTTCGGCGATGCGGAATCCAAGGCGCTTCGCGTTGTACTTCATTTCAATTTGAAAGGCGTAACCGATGAATCGGATGCGGTCCAAATCAATGGTCGCCAAGACTTCACGGCGGTAGCATTTGAACCCTGCCGTACTGTCATGAACACCGAGCCAAAGCACCATGTTCACGTAAATGGACGCGAAATAGCTCATCAAGACGCGGCCAATGGGCCAGTTGTCCACCTTGCCCCCTTTCACATACCGCGAACCCACAGCCACCCCTGCTCCCGATTGGCAAGCGGCTTTGAGCCGGATCAAATCGTCGGGGTTGTGGGAGAAATCGCAATCCATCTCAAAAATGTAGGCGTAATGCCGTTCCAACGCCCAGCGAAACCCAGCGATGTACGCGGTTCCCAAGCCGAGCTTGCCCGAGCGCTCGAGCAGGTGGATGCGCCCGGGGTAACGTTGTTGGCCTGCTCGCACCAAATCCGCAGTTCCATCCGGCGACCCATCGTCGACAATGAGCACATCGAACGCTCCCTCAAGGCCCATGACCTTGTCGAGCATTCGCGTGATGTTCTCCTTCTCATTGTAGGTAGGAATGATGACGAGGGCATCGGCCTGCTGCGTGTTTACATCGACATCCATAGCAGGTTCAATTCTGATTCATTCAATTCACGGAAGTGCCCGCGGGGCAGATCCTTTTTCGTTAAGTGCCCAAGCACCACGCGGTCCACTTTCATGACCCGGTAGCCGAAGTGTTCGAAGACCCGGCGGGCGATGCGGCTGCGGTTGGAATGCAATTCCACGCCCACCTGTTTGCGGTCTTCATCCAGCACGCTCACCTCCTTCACCTTGACGAACCCTTCGTCGAGGGTGAACCCCTCGAGCATCTTTTCGATGTGGGCCCCGTTGATGCGTTCGCCGAGGGTGATTTGGTACACCTGGCGCACGGCGTGCCGCGGGTGGCCCAAGCGCTCAGCGACTTGGTTGTCGTTCGTGAGCAAGAGCAGACCCGTCGCATCGCGCTCCATCTTGCCCACGGGGAACACCCCTTCGCGGTAGGTCTTGCGGATGAGGTCCATCACCGTTCGCCGACCGCGCGGGTCTTCGGAAGTGGCGCTGAATCCCTTGGGTTTGTTCAGCAGGACATACCGCTTCTTCTCCGGCTTGATGCGCGTCCCGCCGACGTTCACAGCGTCCGTGGGAGCCACTTTGTAACCCATGGCCGTGACGACTTCCCCATTGACCTTTACGGCCCCGGTCTCGATGAGCACATCGGCTTCCCGGCGGGTGCACACACCGGACAGGGCCAAATACCGGTTCAACCGGATCGGTCCGTTCCCATCGGGCATGGCCGGACGGTTCTTTGGGGCTTGGGGGGCGCGTTTCGGCCGGAATTTTTCCGGACGCTGCCCTTTGCCTTTGGCTGTGGATTTGTTGGTTCCACGTCCTCGGCGACCCGAAGGAGAAGATTGCTTCATTGCCTGCAAAGATAGCCGTTCATTCCGCGCCGTCAGCGTGCAAAGGGACCGCTCCGCAACCGCGGCCTGCGGCGGCTCGGAAGGGGGGCAAAGGCGTCCACCCAGTGATCCAGCCGCCACCCCGTGGGCCCGTACCGGATGCAAATGACATCGAAGCGGGGCTGCCCTTTGGGACATGCGCGGGTGTGGAGGAAGCGGTGGGCCGCGCGAACCAGCCGCGCCTGCTTTTCCTCTTGCACCGACTCGAGGCCCACCGTGGGGCCGCGGTCGGACCGCAGTTTGACTTCGATGAACACGATGTCGCTGCGCCGTGCGGCGATGAGGTCCACTTCGCCGCGGCCTGCGCGCCAATTGCGCTCCAGGATTTGGTACCCCCCCGCGATCAAGTAACGCGCCGCCAGCGCCTCGCCCCACTTGCCCAGCTCAGTCGAACCGGAACAAGTGGGGACTTCCTTCCCTTCATTCATGGCCCGAAGGAAGCGCGCCTCCCCCTAACTTGCACGCATGATGCATGGACGTTGGCGAGTAGTTCACGGATGGGCCTTAGCGGCCCTGTTGATGATGGGGGTCGTGCCATTGAAGGCGCAAAACCCGGACGGTTGGTACATGAGTTGGGGGTACAACCGATCGAGTTACCTGAAAAGCGACCTGCACGTGTGGGGGGAGGGCCCCAATGGACCGTTCGACCTGCATTTCGATCAGGCCGCTGCGTCCGACATGCCGGAACGGTTTCAAGCAAAGGTGTACCTGAACCCGACCTTGTTCACCATTCCGCAATTTGATGTGCGCTTTGCTCGCCAAATCAAGGAGCACACCTGGCTGAGCATCGGCTGGGACCACATGAAGTACAAGCTCATCGATCAGTGGATGGAGGCGACGGGGGTGGCTGCGGCAGGGGATTTGGCCTTGACCCCGACGGATCTTGCGAACGTGGCCGACCTGGCGGCCGATGCCCCCGTTAGCCTGGATCATGCGGAACTCTGGTGGGGCAATGGGTTCAATTACGAACACAGTGACGGCCTGAATTTCGTGCGGGTCGGGCTCGAGCAAACCGCTCGCTTGGTCCAAACCGACCGGTTCCCACACAGTGCCATCGACGCCTTTGCAACCCTCAGCGCTGGCCTGGCGGTTTGCAGCACGGATTTTACTTGGGCGGGGGAACGCACAAAAAACGCCCAACACGTTTCCGGCTACGGAGCCAGTGCGCTGCTCGGCGCGCGGTTCCATGCCGGCGAGCACCTTTTTTTACAGCTCACCGCCCAATCCGGCGGCATCCGCCTTCCCTGGGTCCGCGTGCAAGGCCCAGACACCGAGGCCGGAGCCGTGCAGTCCATCGGCTTCAGCGAGCGGGCCTTTGCCCTCGGCTACCGGTTCGGTTGAGCCGCCTTATCGGAGTTCGATGTCGGTTTCACCGATGACCTCGTCCCCTTCGAGGAGGCGAACGATGTACACGCCGTCTGCCAGCTCGGCCGGTGGCGTGAAGAAAATGCAGGCGTCGAGCTGCTCCTTCGCGTAATCGATGACCCGCGTTGCGCTCACGGGCGTGCCTGCGGGGGTGTTGGGATCGATGCCGGTGCCCGGCTGCAGGACTGCGCCACTGCTGGTCACGACTTGCAAGTGCAGGGTTTTCTGACCCGGCTCCGCGATGCGGTTCTCCATCAACGTGAAGCACAACCGCAACATGTCCGTGCGCGCCGCCCGGTTGGTTTCCCGCTGCTTGCCTCCGCTCATAATGCGCAACCCAACCACTTGTAAATCCGTGGCTTGTAGCACCTTGCCCGTGGTGATAATCGCCTCCATGTTCTCTTGCCGCTCTTGCAGTTTGCGGTTCCGGTCCTCGACCGTTTCCACTTGATCCCGCATCTGCTCGTTCTCTTCAATCAGCGCGAGGTTCAGCTGGTTGAGCGAATCGATGGTGGCCACGTAACCTTGCATGATGGTGCGCAGGGTCTCGGCTTCTTTGCGCGCCTTTGCCAAGGACCAGTTGCTGTTCTTCACGCGCGTCATCAGGTTGTCGATTTGGGCGCGTTGATCCGCAATTTCCGACAGCATCAGGCTGTTCTCGGTCTTCAACGTATCGTAGGAGAACCGCATTTTTTCGAGGTCGAAGAGCAGCGTTTCCCGCTCCATCTCGAGGTCGTCGTTCGCCGTTTCGACCTGTTCGATGGTTTTCGATTGGGTGAAGACTTGGTAGCCGAGGAAGCCACAGGCCAAAGCCAAGGCCGCAATCACCACCAGCAATGCGCGGTTGTTGTTCATAGCGCACAAAGGTGCAAAGGCGGTGCCGAATTCCGCACCGCCTTTGCAAACGTTACCAACCGCTTAATCTTCGCGCTTGCCAAATCCAAAGAACCCGGCAAAGAACCCCTTGGGCTTCTTCGGGGCCTCCTTGGCAGCGGCGGCAGGGGTGCTGCGGCCAAATTGACGGGGCTCCGCCTCATTGCGGCGCGGCTTCGGCTGGGCGTTGCGCGGTTTGCGGTTCGCCGATTCGTTGCGCCGCGGTTGCTGGCCGCCTTCGTTCCGGGGTTTCCGGTTGGCCGGCTCGTTCCGGCGTCCTTCCCCGTCGCGCTTTGGCCGGGCATTGTTGCGGGCCGGTCGCTCCGACGAGGCTTGGCGCTGCCCACCGGAACCGCCGTCGCGCCGCTCGCCCATCCGCCGCTTCGTCCCACCGCCTTCTTTCCGCCGGCCTTCTCCTTCCCGGCGGTTCGGTTGATTGCCGCCGTTGCGGGGCTTGCGGTTGCCGCCCTCTCCGCGGTTGCCGCCTTCGTTGCGGTTGCCGCGGTTGCCTCCGCCTCCGCCCCCACGATTCGACCCCTCGGCTGCCGGACGTGAGCGGTTGCCTCCGCCCCCGCGGTTGGTCTGCTTCTTCGGCTTCTCCTTCGCGGCTTCGTGGCGCGCGGGCTTTTTCATGCCGACCTCCCCGAGTTCGAGGGGGTAGTTGCCGTAGCGCTCCGTGGGGAGTTCGCGCTGGATGAGCTTCTGGATGTCCCGCAAGTACGCCCGTTCTTCGTCCTCGTTGCAGAGGGAGATGGCGTGGCCGTTGAGTCCGGCGCGGCCGGTCCGCCCGATGCGGTGGACGTAGGTCTCGGAGATGTTCGGGATTTCGAAGTTGATGACGTGGCTCAAGGCGTCCACGTCGATGCCGCGGGCGGCGATGTCGGTGGCGACGAGCACGTTGATCTTGCCTTGGCGGAAGCCGTTCATGGCGCGGTCGCGCTGGGGTTGGCTCTTGTTCCCGTGGATGGCCTCGGCCTTGATGCCCTGCTTGTTCAAGTAGCGGACGACCTTGTCGGCGCCGTACTTGGTGCGGGTGAACACGAGGGCGGTTTCGACCTCGGGACGCTGGAGGATTTCGACGAGCAGGTCGCGCTTTTCCTTTTGGCAAGCAAAGTAGACGAGCTGGTCCACGGTCTCCGCAGCGGAGCTCACGCGGGCCACTTCCACGCGCACGGGATCCGTCAAAATGGCGTCCGCGAGCTGCACGATGTTGTCCGGCATGGTGGCCGAGAAAAACAGCGACTGGCGCTCGGCGGGCAGCAACTTGATGATCTTGCGGATGTCGTGGATGAAGCCCATGTCGAGCATCGTGTCCGCTTCATCGAGCACGAGGTGCGTCAGTTGGTTGAGGTGGATGAAGCCTTGATCGACCAAATCCAACAACCGCCCTGGCGTCGCCACCACGATGTCCACCCCCCGGCGGAGCTGGTCCACCTGGCGGTGCTGGGAAACACCGCCGAAGATGACCACCGAACGCAACGGCGAACCCACGCTGTAGTCGCGGATGTTGTCGTAGATCTGGGTGGCAAGCTCGCGGGTCGGCGAGAGGATGAGGGCCCGGATGCGGCGCTTGTCGCCTTGGGCGGCGCGCTCTGCGAGCTGATTGACGATGGGCAGCGCGAAGGCTGCGGTTTTTCCGGTTCCGGTCTGGGCAACGCCGAGGACGTCACGGCCTTCAAGGATGAGGGGAATGGTTTGGCCCTGAATGGGCGTAGGCTCGGTATAACCAAGCGGTTTGAGGGCATCCAACACGTGGGTGTTGAGTCCCAATTCTTCAAATAACATGTAAGAAAGAAATTCAATAACCCTGCAAAAACGCGCAGGGGGAACGTACCGAACCGGAATCCTTCACAACGCCACTCGTGTCTGCGTGCCGGTCTCGGTAAAGCACGCCTGCTTCATCTGCGAAGCGCCGCAAATATGCGAAAAATCCGATGTAACTGCAAACGAGCCGGTTACTGCAGTTCCCAGCGGGCGCCTTCGGAGGGCGGGGTGGCGAGCAGCTCGAGGTCGATCAGGACGTCATCGCGCGTGTCGAATTGCACCAGACCGGCGTTGTGCGTGGCCACGGGGGATCCGATGCGCTGGGTGTTTTCGGTCGGCCGGCCGGGGACCGCCGCGAGGCTGCTCGAGGTGAGGTCGTACAAGGGGGGCAGGCCAGGGAAGAGGGTGCTGTCGATGCGGGACAACTCGCCGTAGTGTGCACCGCCGGATAGGAAGAGGGTGGTCGTGCGGTCGCCCTCCTCGTCGGCGAGGGCTTGCAGCATGCGGTGCTGTTCGTGGGGGTAGTTCGCCCACGTGGAGAGGCCGTTGAAGCTGGGGCCAAAGGGCATCGGGGTGGCCAGGATGCGCAGGTCGCAGGGAATGGACATTTGGTCCGTCAACCACGCCCATTGAGCAGGGCCCAACACCGTCGAATCCGGTTCTGCA
>JALQTD010000045.1 GCA_023264155.1 Flavobacteriales bacterium
GGCTTGATGCCGCATTTAAGTTGATCCAATAGTACCGGAATTTCAACTTACGGGTATCGAGTTCGCGGCGGTTGTAGAACTGATCCGACCCTTGCAGGTAGAATTCGTCGTACAGCAGGTCAAAGATGTCCTCATCTTCCCACTCAATGGGGGTTTCCCAATTAAGGACGTACCCTTTGTCGATGAACCGGTCCAATTCACGGCCTTGCGCATCTTCTGCGATGTAGTAGTTCTCGTTGTCGTCCTCGGCGAGGGTGTTCAAGAACAGGGAGTCGCGCACCCAGTAGACGAACTGACGGTACTCGTTGTTGGTGATCTCGGTGGCATCCATGTAGAAGGAGGGCACGGTCACCGTCTTCGAGCGTGTGGTCATGGCAAACGGGACGTCCTGATCGCTTGGTCCCATGGTGTATGAGCCCAAGTGAATGTAGTTCATGCCGTATGGATTCACTTGAACCCATTCCTTTCGCGGGTACACGCCGATCAATTCCCCCTGAGGGCCCATGTAGCAGCCCGCAAACAATGCAGCGGCGGCCAGGATGAGAAGGATGTGTTTCATGACTTGCGGGTTTCAGCAGATTGTTACGATGAATAACTCCAAAATGTTCGCTTTTATTCTCTGAATCAGAGGAAGCGTGGGTTGGAGTGGCGTTGCGTCATCGGAATCTGAATGAACTTGAAGCAGTAGCTGAGGAAGACCTCGTGCGAACCGTTGGAGTAGTTCTGGAGGTCCGAAGTTGTGATGTCGTATGAGTAGCCCAAACGGAAAACCTGAGTGGATTCGCTGGTGCGGTCCTTTTGCGAGATGCTGTACTGGAAGCCCGCAACTGGCGCCACGGCGTCGCCCGGACGCCACGAGACGCCGGCCCAGGCCATTTGGTTCCAAAGGATGTTCACGTTCACATCGGCAATGGAAGCGTTCAAATCGGACTTCGCGAGCACATTTGTACGCAACACCAAATAATCGCTATCAATGGCGTAATCGTATCCTCCCATGAAGTAGAAGTGCCGCTTCGGCTGGATGCTGAGGGTGGCCAATTCGGTCTGTGCCAAATGGGTGGCCGAAATCCCGGCATAAAACGAACCGGGCTTTCGGATGTAGATGCCCAAATCCACATCATACGCACTCGCTGAGGATTGTTGGTTCGGAATGGCGGGGTCATCCTGCCAAGGGTCGATCGAAACCCAATCGTTCCCAATGGTCTTGTTGAACATGGTGACGGCCAAGCCCGCACTCACGGTTGCGCCGTTGCTCAAGGTCGGCAGGTGAAACGCGTAGCCAGCCTTCAGCATGTTGTTCGTTTCCTGACCCAAAGCATCGTTGAACGCAGAAAGCATCACACCGCCTTTGATGGCATCGATGTAGGTGTTCGCATTGAGCAGGGAAGTGTTCGGGTCGGCGCCCAAGTCCTGCCACTGATTCCGGTAGGTTCCGGAGATGCATGTCAACTCACTGTGGCCGGCCGCTCCCGGGTTGAATCCGACCGGATCCATGAACCACTGGGTGTACTGCGGGTCCTGTTGAGCCACGCTCAAAGCGGTGATGCCGAGGGCACAGAGGGTCAAAATGGAGGTGCGAATCATGCTAACATACTGTTTTTCAACGCTTAACTTTACCGAAGGGCTCCGGTAAGGTCTGCTAATATAGAGAAATTCACAAACCTTGTGTGAAAAGCGCGTAAACTTTCTTGCATACGGTACAGGCAACCTTTGCGATTTTCTACGTTCACGCGCTCGCGATGAGCGTGTGGTGCTCGCGCAGGAACCAGGCCTAGGCCAGTTTTTGGAAGGCGCGCCACCACCGGTCCGGCAATTCGCCCTGGGCTGCCTCCTGGTAGGTTTCATACGTGCACGGTACCATCAGGGTGCGCGCAGCGTGCTGCTTGACGTCAGACGGGTAAGGGATGTCCATCCACCAGCGATCGGATCGCCCGCTCTTCAAAAAAACCACCTCGTGGTCGATGTTCGGCAGGTCGACCACGTAGCGCGTGTACTCTGCCTTGTCGCACTTGGGGAAGTCCGCCACTTGGCTGTAGGTACCTTCGAGGAAGTGCCACGCGATTTGGGCCGTCAGCTTAGCTCCTAAATGCCGCTGGTCCAAATCCGGGTTGTGCTCAAAAACCCCAAAGGCCTTGAGGCGGTCGCTCAGCCCGGCATAACGCGCCAACGCGCACGCCTGCAAGGCATCTAAACCGTTCGGGCCGGCCTCCGCATGAGCTGGGTGGTCGGCCGCGCGCACCGCCGACAGGTCGAAGGACACAAGGTCGGCATCCCGCAGCACCGGTTCGAGCTGCCGAACATCTTCATGCGCCAGCCCCAGGCGGTACGTATCGAATTGCATCTGCTCCATCAAATCCAAGGTGTCCGGATCGGTGAGGTACCCCTGATGCCCGATGTTGGAAAAGTTGAACAAGTAGTTCGGCTCGTGGAGGATGACGTTGTTCAAGTAGTTTTTCGACGTCATGTCTTCCGGGTCAGCCCCGAAGTCCAAGCGTCCGTCGATGGTCACCAAGTTCACCGCTTGCCCCAGTGGTTGAAGGGCTTGGTAAATGGGGTAGGTCAAATCCTGCCCGCCTCCCAAGACCAACGGAATCACCCCCATCTCGATCAATTCGCTCACCAGCGTGCGCACAGCGGCCGCTGTGTCCTGCTCGGTGATGCCTGGGCGGAGGTCACCCAAATCAATCGTATGCTGCCAATTGCGGGGCGGGGTCAGCCGATACAGGGCTTCGCGGATGGCCGATGGCCCGGTTGCGCACCCCTCGTTGTCGCCGGAACGGCGGCCGTCCTGTATGCCCAAGATGGCAACCTTCGCCCCTTCGATTTGTGGGCGAAAGTCAAATCGGTGCACCTCAATGCGTTCAGCAAGCCGCGGTGTTCCTTCCGCATTGCTGAAGTACGGTGTGTCCACCGAAGAGAGCAGTTCGTAAATGGCGTCACTCATGGGCGGCTAATTTCCGCAAATTCGGCCAACTCCGCACCTTTTATGATTTCTTCCGGCCGCGCTTAGGTCGCTTGGCGTGTTCTTCGATCAATTCTTGAGCCCGTGCCCAATCGATTCCAGCGGGGTCTTCCGTCTTCGGAATGGTCACGTTTTTCTTGCCGTGCTTGATGTAAGGACCGTAGCGGCCGTTGAGGATGCGGGTGTCCGGGTCTTCATCAAACACCTTGATGAGCGCTTTGGCGTCCGCTTCTATTTTCGCCTGAATCAATTCGAGGGCGCGGGCCAACGTTACAGTGTGGGGGTCATCCCCGTCCGCAGCTTTGAGCGAAACGAATTTCCCGTCGTACCGCACATAAGGACCAAACCGCCCAATCGCCGCCGTCACCACCTTCCCATCGTGCTCGCCCAAACGGCGGGGAAGCTTGAACAACTCCAGGGCCTCTTCGAGCGTGATGGTCTCGATGGATTGATTCTTCAGCAAGGACGCAAACTGTTTTTCCTCGTCTTCCGCGTCGCCGATTTGGGCGATGGGGCCATAGCGTCCGATGCGCACGATGACCGGCTTGCCGGACTTTGGGTCTTCGCCGATGACGCGGTCTTTCGGGCGCTCGGCCTCCTCGATGACCTCGTCCACTTTCTTCTTAAACGGTCCGTAGAAGTCCTTGAGCATCATGCGCCATTCCAACTCGCCTTGCGCAATGTTGTCGAACTCGGCTTCCACGTTGGCCGTGAAGTTGAAGTCCATGATGTTCTCAAAGTGTTCACTCAAAAAATCGTTCACCACCGAACCGATGTCGGTCGGAATCAGCTTGTTCCGGTCACCACCGGCCATTTCCGTCTCCTCCCGTTCGGCCAAGTCCATGCCCTGGATTTCGAGCACGCGGTACATGCGCGGTGTGCCCTCGAGGTCCTTCTTCTCCACGTAGCCGCGCTTTTGGACGGTGCTGATCGTGGGGGCGTAGGTAGACGGGCGGCCGATGCCGAGTTCTTCGAGGCGCTTGACCAAACTCGCCTCCGTGTAGCGTGGCGGGTGCTTGGAGTAGCGCTCGGTGGCAACGATGGCGGTGCGGTCCAGGGTTTGGCCCACCTCCATGGCGGGCAGGCGGTCCTTGTCGTGCTCATCGGTTTGCTCCTCATCGGAACCTTCGAGGTACACCTTCAGGAAGCCGTCAAAGGTGATGACTTGGCCTTTCGCAGCAAAGTATTCCTTCCGGCCAGCGACATCGATGTGGGCGGTGGTGTTCTCCAGTTTGGCATGCGCCATTTGCGAGGCGATGGCCCGCTTCCAAATCAATTCGTACAACCGCTGTTGGTCGCGGTCGTCGGTGACTTTGGAAGCCTCGAAGTTTGTCGGGCGGATGGCTTCGTGCGCTTCTTGTGCGCCCTTGGCGGCTTTCGAATAGGTTTGGCGTTTGTGGTAGGCATCCCCGTAAGCAGCACGGATGGCTTGTTCGGCTCCTTCTAGTGCGGTATCGCTCAGGTTGGTGGAGTCCGTCCGCATGTAGGTGATGTGCCCGGCCTCATAGAGGTCTTGCGCCACTTTCATCGTCCGAGAGACGGAGAAGCCCAGTTTCCGTGAGGCCTCCTGCTGCAAGGTGGAAGTGGTGAAGGGGGCGGCAGGTTTGCGGGTGGTGGGTTTGGTTTCCACCGATTTCACTGTGTGCGAGGCCCCGAGGGCGTCCTGCAAGAAGTTGCGGGCCGAATCGATGTCTTCGAACCGCTCGTTCAGCGTGGCTTTGAACGGCAAACCATGGGTCAAAAACTCCCCGACCACGCGGAAGCTGGCGGTCGAATTGTGTTGCCGGATCTCACGTTCCCGTTCGACCAAAATCCGCACGGCAACGGATTGCACCCGGCCCGCACTCAGCTGCGGCTTTACCTTCCGCCACAGCACCGGGCTCAGCTCGAAACCAACCAAGCGGTCGAGGATGCGACGGGCCTGTTGCGCATTAACCAAGGCCTCGTCCACTTGCCGCGGGTGCTCAATGGCATGCAGAATAGCGGGCTTCGTGATCTCGTGGAACACGATGCGCCGAATTTTCTCGTCATCGAGTTTGAGGGTCTCCTTCAAGTGCCAGGAAATGGCCTCTCCTTCGCGGTCCTCATCCGTCGCGAGCCAGACGAGCTTGGCGGCTTTTGCGGCTTTCTTCAGGTCCCGAACGAGTTGTTCTTTCTCCTTGGAGACAATGTATTGCGGTTCGAAGCCTTCGTTGACGTTGACCGCGTTTTGGCCTTTAGGTAAGTCGCAAATGTGTCCATAGCTCGACATCACCTTAAAATCCTTTCCTAAATAGCCCTCGATGGTCTTCGCCTTCGCCGGGGACTCCACAATAACAAGGTTCGCTGCCATGGTTTACACTTTTGGTCGGTGCAAAGTAACGCCGACTCGCAAGGCTTTTGCAAACGGAAAATGCCTCCTCAGGGTTGCAATCGGCGGCCACCATAGGTGTAGGGGCTGAAAAAAAATATTTCTGTTCTAGGAGGTGGCGGCGCATGGAAGTTTGTGCGATGTTTCGCGGGCACGGGCGAAGTGCCGCGTTCGTGAATCAGCGGTGCACGGTTGTGAATTGGAGGCGTTTCTATGCCAAAAGTGATGCACCTTGCAGCCGTGAAATGGTCTGGGCACATGGCATGGGTTTGGGCATCGGCAGCGGTGCTTGTCCTCGCATCGGGCATGCTCCAGCATGCGCTCGATGATCCGTATTCCATTCACGAGTGGCGCCAGCGGGACGCCCTCTCGCAAACCCTGCGGTACATGGAGCCGGGGAGGGGGGTGTTGGAACCGGCCATGCACTTCCAGCATGCCGAGGGAGGTCGGGGAGCCGGGGAATTCACCGGGCTATACTACTTAAATGCGCAACTGTGGAAAGCCATTGGCCGACCCGTTCCTTGGACGTTGCGTTGGACGCAGGCCCTTGCCCTGCTCGCGGGCTTGCTGGCCCTTAGCCAAGCCATTCGGCTGTGGTCGGGGTCGAAGCGTGCGGGCGCTTGGGCGGCCTGGGCGGTGTTGGCCTCGCCGCTGATCCAGTTCTACGGGGTGAACTATTTGGTCAACCCATCCGCACTCATGGCTGTGTTCGTGGCGTGGTGGATGTGGGCGCGGAGCGAGGCCGCTGCGGACCGAGCGGTGATTTGGGCAGTGGGGTCCGCCGTTTTGCTGTTGCTCGCCGGATTGCTCCGTCCGACCATGTTGCTCGGGGGGATCCCCTTGCTCGTTCGGTGGTGGGAGCGCCGTCCCGTGCGCTGGACTGTGGCATTGGCGCTGGGCGGGGCCGTGGTTGCAGGCACGGGGGCTTGGGTGATTTGGGCCAAAACCTACAACGCCCAAAACGATTCCTTCTACTTCCTCACCACGCTGCGCCCGCTCTGGGACACGCCGGACTGGCGTGCGGTCTGGGACTCCCTCGTCTCGGTCCGTTTGCAGGAAGTCTACCACGTGCACGTCCGCTTCGTCGGCGGGGCGCTCCTCCTCGGGGCGCTCGTTGTTTCGCGGTTCCAACGGCGCAGGGGCGGAGGCATGTTCCTGCTGACCGGTCTTGGGGCGCTGGTCTACGCCGTGCTGTGGTTCAAAAACCTCGACGTCCACGATTATTACTTGCTGGAAGTGTTGATGCTCGTGCCGCTTGCGGCCAATTGGCTGGCTCAATCAGCCGTTTCCAGGCGGACCCGAACCATCGGAGTGGCGCTGCTCGCCGCTGCCGCGGTCTACCAATCGGGCCACACGGTTGCTCGAAACCGCTTGAAATGGGGTGCAACGGAAGGAACGTTGGTGGAGGCCTTCGTGCCCAAATGGGAGCGAGACGAATGGAAGTGGTACCACACCGATCGTCAAAGCCGGCTGGCCCCTTTGGCGTTGCTGCCCGATCGGTTGCGGGAATGGGGCGTGCCAGCGGACGCGTGGGTGCTGAGCGTTCCCGACCAAAGTCCAAACATCTCATTGACCTTAATGGGTCGGTTTGGCTACACGAGCTTGTTTGAGAACGACAAGGTGGCGGGAGAGCGGGTGGCATGGGCGGCCGAGGAAGGGGCCGATTTTTTGGTGGTCAATAAGCCCAGCATCCTCGATGAAGGGGATTGGGGGCCTTGGTTGCAAGAAGAAGTGGGGCGGCTGGGTGACATCGTGGTGTTCGATTTGCGCAAGGTGAAGCGCGCACAATCGGTCCCGTAGGCGTTGGGAATCTTTAAGGCGTGACAAATTGGCAGTCGGGCGATGTGGGCTACCTTTGCAGCCAACCCATTGCACCATGTCCGAAACCTCGCCCCGACCGCACGATGCCCAAGCGCTCCTTTCCGAAGAGCACCAAGGAAGCCCGACGGTTCAACCCGCTCAGCCGACGCACACCCGCAAGTTGTATTTGGAAAGCTATGGCTGCCAGATGAATTTCAGTGATTCGGAGATCGTGGCGAGCATCATGGACGAGGCGGGCTATGCGACCACGCGCAACGAGGAGGAAGCGGATTTGATCTTGCTGAATACGTGTGCGATCCGGGACAACGCCGAGCAACGGGTACACAAGCGGTTGACGCAATTCAAGCGGGCGAAGCGTTCCCGGCCGGATTTGGTGGTGGGGGTGTTGGGGTGCATGGCCGAGCGCCTGCGCGAAAGCTTGCTCGAGCAACAGAAGCTGGTGGATTTGGTCGTGGGGCCAGATGCCTACCGCGATTTGCCCAACTTGGTGGAGCAGGTGCACGGTGGCCAAAAGGCGGTCAACGTCCTCCTCAGCCGCGAGGAGACCTACGCCGAAATCAGCCCGGTGCGCCTCGACGCGAATGGCGTAACGGCCTTCATCAGCATCATGCGCGGTTGTGACAACATGTGCAGTTTCTGCGTCGTGCCGTTCACGCGGGGCCGGGAGCGCAGCCGGGATCCGCAGAGCATCGTCCGGGAGGCACAGCAGCTCTTTGAGCAGGGGTACCGGGAGGTCACGCTTTTGGGCCAAAACGTCGACAGTTACAAGTGGAACATCGACAACAAGGGCCAAATCAAGAACCCGGACGAGCCGGTGGTGCGCTTCGCGGAACTGCTCGAGCTCGTGGCCGGCGTTCACCCCGATCTGCGCGTCCGGTTCTCCACGTCTCACCCGAAGGACATGACGGACGACGTGTTGCACGCCATGGCACGCCATGAGAACATCTGCAAGTACATCCACTTGCCGGTGCAGTCGGGCAACAGCGACGTGCTGAAACGCATGAACCGCGGGTACACGCGGGAGTGGTACCTCGACCGGATTGCGGCCATCCGCCGGATCATGCCGGATTGCGCGATTTCGACGGACATCATCGCGGGCTTTTGTGGCGAGACGGAGGCGGAACACGGTGATACCCTGTCGCTGATGCGGGAGGTGCGGTACGACATGGCTTACATGTTCAAGTACTCGGAGCGGCCCCGGACGCTGGCGGAGCGGAAATTTGAGGACGACGTTTCGGAAGAAGACAAAGGACGCCGGCTCAGGGAAATCATCGACCTGCAAGGCGGGCACAGCCAGGAACGCGCAGAAGGCATGGTGGGCAGAACGTACCGCGTACTGATTGAAGGGGTTTCGAAGAAGAGCGACGAGGAATTGTTTGGCCGCAACACCCAGAATTCCATCGTGGTGTTCCCAAAGGGAGCGCACAAAGCCGGTGAGTACGTCAACGTGCACGTGACGGAACGGGTCGCAGTGACGCTGCGCGGAACGGTGGTTGAAAACGGCTGAGCCATGGAAGCCGCAGCCATCAAACGCCGGTTTGGCATCATCGGGTCGGATCCCGCGTTGAACCGCGCCATTGAAGTGGCCGCGCAGGTGGCGGCTACGGAGATTTCGGTTTTGGTCCTCGGCGAAAGTGGTGTGGGAAAGGAGGTGATGCCCCGCATTGTGCACCAATTCAGTGCCCGCAAGCACGGGCCGTACATCGCCGTGAACTGCGGAGCCATCCCTGAAGGCACCATCGATTCGGAGCTGTTCGGACACGAGAAAGGGGCTTTCACCGGCGCAACCGATGCGCGCAAGGGGTACTTCGAAGAGGCGAACGGGGGCACCATCTTCCTCGATGAGGTGGCGGAATTGCCGCTAACCACGCAGGTGCGCTTGCTGCGCGTCCTCGAGACGGGCGAGTTCATCCGCGTCGGGTCTTCGAAGGTCCAAAAAACGAATGTTCGGGTGGTGGCTGCCACGAACGTCAACTTCGCCCAAGCCATTGCCGACGGCCGGTTCCGAGAAGACCTGTTTTACCGGTTGAGCCAAGTGCCCATCCACGTGCCGCCGTTGCGCGAGCGAGCCGGCGACATCCACATGCTGTTTCGCAAGTTCACCACGGATTTTTGTGAACTCTACCGGATGCCGCCCTTGCGCCTGACGCCCGATGCCGTAGAAATCATCGAGCATTACCCTTGGCCGGGAAACATCCGCCAGTTGAAGAATACGGCTGAGCAGATTTCCATCCTCGAAACGGAACGGTCGGTGGATGCCGATACCTTGTTGGCGTACTTGCCGGAAACGCCCCGTTCGTCGGTGCCCGTGCGCACAGCCCGCGGCGATGAGGGCATGAATGAGCGGGAAATCCTCTACAAGGTCCTGTTCGACATGCGCTCGGAGTTGGCAGATTTGAAGCGCCTGGTCATCGGTTTGGCGGCCAAAACCCACCTGACCGACGAAGACGAGGCCCTCGTTGAACGCCTCGTTCGCTCGGACAACACGGCCGCGGAGCCCGCTCCCGCACGGCTCGCCCTCCCCGAAGCCCGGCCCGCTCCCTACGCCTTGGAACCGGAAGACGATGCGGAGACCGAGGAGGTGCTCTCGCTGCAAGACTCCGAACGGGATTTGATCCGCAAGGCCTTGGAGAAACACCGCAACCGCCGCAAGAACGCGGCCCAAGAGCTCGGCATATCGGAGCGCACGCTCTACCGGAAAATCAAGGAATACGGACTGAAATGACGAAGTGGTTCGGCCTCTCCCTCCTGCTCATCGCAGCACAATCCTGCGGCATTTATTCGCCCTACGGGGCCTCCACTTCCGGTGCGAAAACCTGCAGCGTGGCGCCCTTTGATCCGGTCAACCCCTACGTTTCCGCCTCGGCCGCCCTCGCCTTGACGGAATCCCTCCGCGACCGCATTCAGCGGCAATCGACGCTTCGCCTGGTCGACGAGGCCGGCGAGCTCAACTACCGGGCAGAGGTCATCGATTGGCACATCGCCCCCATCAACATCCAAGGCGACGAAACCGCTGCTGCCAACCGCCTCACCATCAAGGTCGAAGTCCATTACGAGAACACCTTGGAGCCGGAACTGAGCGTGGACAAGGTGTTCAGCCGATTCGCGGATTACACCAGCGACCAAGACCTCACGTCGGTGGAGGACGCTTTGGTGGAGGACATCGGCGAACAGCTGTCGCAGGACATTTTCAACGCCACGTTGGGAAATTGGTAAGCGCGTAAATTGCAGCCGATGACGGTTTCGAACGACTTGCTGAGCGTGGACCGCATGCGGGAGCTGATGGCCGATCCGGATGCGGTGCAGGGGAGCGACCTGCCGGGCTTGCGGGCTTGGCGCGACCGCTTCCCGTATGCCCCGGTGTTCGGGGTCCTGGTGGCCAAATCCGCTGCCGTCGCCGGGTCCGTGGACCAACAAGCTGAACTCCTGCGCGCCGCGGCCAACCTCGCTTCGCGTGAAGGCCTGTTCGAGTGGTTCGTCCGCCCGTCCATTGTGGAAGAAGCACGCCAAATCGAAGCCCAACTCGTCGCCATCGACCTTCCGGAACCCGAACCGGAGGTCAACACCGTAGCCGACCAGCAGCCCCCCGCTGAGCCCGAACCCGTTTCGGACGTTCACCGCGAGGTCATGCTGGCCGCCATCGAATCGAGCATCGCTCAAGACGTGGAGGCATGGCAATCGGAGCAACCCGCGCCCGCCGAGGCGCCCGCTCCGGCTGCGGCGCAACCGCTGTCCCCCTTTGCGCAATGGTTGCAGCAGCGCGCCAGTGGAACGGGCTTCGGATCGGCGGCCGCGGCACGCGTGGAACAGGCGCCGACGCCGCAAGGCCAGTCCGCGCTGATTGACGCGTTCATTGCGGCCAGCCCCCGGATCGGAAAGCTGCGCGAAGTGGGGGGAGAGGTGGAGGATTTGGCCCGTCAAAGCGTGCTGGAAGATGCTACGCTGGTGACGGAAACCATGGCCCGAGTCTATGCGAAGCAGGGGCAAATTGGCAAGGCGCGCAAAGCTTACAAGCTGTTGGCCTTGAAATATCCAGAAAAAAGTACTTATTTTGCAGCCCAATTGAAGCAACTGGGCAAATCGGCGCCCGGGAGCGAATCATAACACGACTCAAACGAACGACAATGGGTTATTTTTTGATGGTAGTCATCTTGGTGGTGTGCGTGCTGCTGGGGGCTGTGATTCTGGTCCAAAACCCGAAAGGGGGTGGTTTGGCCACTGGTTTCCAAGGAGCAGGACAAGTCGGCGGCGTGCAGCGCACGGTTGACTTTTTGGAGAAGGCGACGTGGTATTTGACCGGCGCGTTGTTCGTTCTGTGCATTGTCGCAGGCATGTTCTTCGGCAACGCCACCCAGGATGTGGGCATCGACGAGTCCATCCTCCCGACGACCTCGGTGCCTGCCGGAGGAGCGGTGGATGGCGGTGCGAGCGCCGGAGAATAACTCCACCCGAAAGATTCCGCTGCGGCGGGGAATGTGCCAGCTTGTCATAAGTTGGCACATTTTTTTTGCCCCATCTGACAGGATTGGCACGGCCTGGGGTTTGGCACAGAATTCGACAAAGGCCGCTTGACTGCGCGAACGTGCTCGGTCAAAATCAATCACTCAATCACATCCATTTCACAATGTCTGTATCAATCAAACCCCTTGCGGATCGCGTCCTCGTCGAGCCCGCAGCAGCTGAAGAGAAGACGGCCAGCGGAATCATCATTCCGGATACGGCCAAGGAGAAGCCGCAACGCGGCATCGTGGTAGCCGTGGGGCCGGGCAAGCCGGAAGAGCCGACGACCGTGAAGGTCGGTGACCAAGTGCTGTACGGCAAGTACTCCGGAACGGAATTGGCCCACGAAGGCAAGGATTACATGATCATGCGCGAGAGCGACATCCTCGCGGTGCTCTGATTTGGGTTGAACAACACAACGGATTCTAAAACAAACCACCATGTCTAAAGACATTCAATTCAATACCGATGCCCGCAATGGGCTGAAGGCAGGCGTCGACGCATTGGCGAACGCGGTGAAAGTGACCCTCGGACCGAAAGGCCGCAACGTGGTCATTGACAAGAAATTCGGAGCTCCTTCCGTGACGAAGGATGGGGTCTCTGTGGCGAAGGAAATCGAGCTGAAGGATCCCATCGAGAACATGGGCGCTCAAATGGTCAAAGAGGTGGCGTCGAAAACCGCGGATGTCGCGGGTGACGGTACGACGACGGCTACGGTTTTGGCCCAAGCCCTGGTGGGTGAAGGCTTGCGCAACGTCGCCGCCGGTGCCAATCCGATGGACCTGAAGCGCGGCATGGACAAGGCTGCAGCGGCCATCGTGGACCAATTGCGCAGCATCAGCCGCGAAGTCGGTTCCGACAACTCAAAAATCGAGCAAGTCGCGACCATTTCAGCCAACAACGACTCCACGGTGGGCAAGCTCATCGCCGAAGCCATGCAGGTCGTCGGCACCGAGGGCGTCATCACGGTGGAGGAAGCGAAAGGCACCGAGACGGAGGTGCGCACGGTGGAAGGCATGCAATTCGACCGCGGCTACTTGTCTCCCTACTTCGTGACGAACAGCGAGAAGATGGAAGCCGAGTTGGAGAACCCTTACATCCTGATCTACGACAAGAAGATCTCCACGATGAAGGACTTGCTCCCTACCCTCGAGCAAACGGCGCAAACCGGCCGTCCGCTGTTGATCATTGCGGAAGATGTTGACGGGGAAGCCCTGGCGACACTCGTGGTGAACAAAATCCGGGGCTCGCTGAAGGTGGCCGCAGTGAAGGCGCCTGGTTTCGGTGACCGCCGCAAGGCCATGTTGCAGGACATCGCCATCCTCACCGGAGGCCAAGTGATTTCGGAAGAGACGGGCTTGAAGTTGGAGAATGCGACGCTCGCGGATTTGGGCACAGCAGAGAAGATCACCATCGACAAGGACAACACGACGGTGGTGAACGGCAGCGGTGCCCCTGAGGCCATCGAAGGCCGCGTCAAAGAAATCAAGGCGCAAATCGAAAGCACCACGTCCGATTACGACCGCGAAAAGTTGCAAGAGCGCCTCGCGAAGTTGTCCGGCGGTGTGGCCGTCCTCTACGTGGGGGCTGCGACCGAGGTGGAGATGAAAGAGAAGAAGGACCGCGTGGACGACGCGTTGCACGCGACCCGCGCGGCCGTGGAGGAAGGGATCATCCCCGGCGGTGGCACGGCGTTCATTCGCGCTGCGCACAGCATCGAGAACCTCGAAGGGGTGAACGAAGATGAGACGACCGGTATCCGCATCGTTTTGCGGGCAGTCGAAGAGCCGTTGCGCCAAATCGTGGCCAACGCAGGCGGCGAAGGCGCAGTCGTGGTCAATGCCGTTGCAAACGGCGAAGGCGACTACGGTTACAACGCGCGCACCGAGGTCTTCGAGAACCTCTTCGAAGCGGGAGTCATCGATCCGACGAAGGTGGCACGTGTAGCCCTCGAGAACGCGGTGTCCATTTCCGGCATGGTCTTGACCACAGAATGCGTCATTGCCGACATCGAGGAGGAAGCTCCAGCGATGGGCGGCGGTGCCCCCGGCATGGGCGGCATGGGCGGCATGATGTAAGCACAGCATTCGCACACAGCAGAAACCGCGCTCGGCCATCCGGGCGCGGTTTTTTCATTTGCAAACGCAGTATTTTTGGCACCAGATGGGAATCCAAATTCAAGGAGTTACGAAGCGATTTGGCGCGCAAAAAGCCCTTGACGGGCTGTCGCTCACCGTGCCCGATGGCCAAGTGCTGGGGCTTCTGGGCCCCAACGGAGCAGGCAAGTCCACCCTCATGCGGCTCATCACGGGGTACCTCCCGCCGACGGAGGGAACGGTGCATGTGGCCGGGTTTGACGTGCAAGATGCGCCCGAGGAGACCCGCCGCCGCGTGGGCTACCTCCCGGAGCACAACCCGCTCCACACCGAGATGTACGTGACGGAATACCTGCGATTTGTCGCCGGCATGCACCAAATCCCCAACCCCGCCGAGCGCGTGGAGGCCGTCATCGCCGAAGTGGGGTTGACGCCCGAGCGCCACAAGGAAATCGGCCAGCTCTCGAAGGGCTACCGGCAGCGGGTGGGCCTCGCGCAGGCGCTGGTGCATGAGCCGGAGGTGCTGATCCTCGATGAGCCGACCTCGGGCTTGGATCCGAATCAACTCGTCGAGGTCCGCGCCCTGATCCGCCGGGTGGGCGCCCAGCGCACCGTCATCCTGTCGACCCACGTGATGCAGGAGGTGGAGGCGATGTGCGACCGCGTGGTGCTGATCAACAAAGGCCAAATCGTTGGCGACGCCCCCACCGCCGAGTTCGCCGCCCAACCCGGCGGCCTCGAGCACGCGTTCAAATCCCTGACCGGGCATTGATGGAGGGCACGGTCTTCCGATCCACCGGTTCCTGGTACGACGTCCGGACCGCTGACGGCACCGCTTACCCGTGCAGGGCGAAGGGCAAGCTCCGGCTCAAAGGCGACCGCTCCACGAATCCCGTTTCCATCGGCGACCGGGTGGACTTCGCCCTCGAGGAGGACGGGACGGGGGTGGTGTCGCGCATCCATGAGCGCCAGAACCGCATCGTGCGCCGGGCCGTCAACCTCGCCCGCGAATCGCATGTGGTCGCTGCGAACGTCGACCGCGCGTTCCTCGTTGTGACCGTGACGCGGCCCGCTACGAGTTCGGGCTTCATCGATCGGTTCTTGGTTTCGGCCGATGCCTTTGGCGTCCCGGTGACCCTGGTTTTCAACAAGGTGGACCTCGTGGCGCCGGATTCGGCGGAGGCCGAGCGCTTGGCGGAGTTGGAGGCGATTTACGGCCAGGCCGGCTACGCGACGTTGCGCACGTCGGCGGCGACGGGTGAGGGCGTGGAGGTTTTGGCCCAAAACCTGGCCCAAGGCAACAACCTCTTCTCCGGCCATTCCGGCGTCGGCAAAAGCACGCTCATCAACCGCCTGGTGCCGGGCCTCGACCTGCGGACGAGCGAAGTGTCCGACGCCCACAACAAAGGCAAGCACACGACCACGTTCGCCGAGATGTTCCCCATGCCGGGGTCGGCGGGTTTCATCATGGACACCCCCGGAATCAAGGGGTTCGGCCTCGTCCACTTGGAGCGTGAGACGCTGCATCACCACTTCCCTGAGCTGTTCGAGCGGCTGCC
>JALQTD010000046.1 GCA_023264155.1 Flavobacteriales bacterium
TTTCCCCGCTGTTGTGCAGAACGGCTTTACCCAATCGGCCGCAAATGTCAGCGACCGGTGGATCGGACTGGATGCCAAGACGCTTTTCTCCGAGGCGCTGGGCCAAGAGGTTTTGGTGATGAATGATGCCGATGCCGCTGGGATTGCCGTTCGGCTGGTTTCCGACGGCGCCCGAGAAGCGCAGCCATGGCTTGCTGATGCCGGGGTATGGGGATGGCGGGGATTTGGGCTTCTTCCTGAAGGACCTCGGGTATTACGTGCCCATCGGGGATGTGGCGGGGTTGCGCTTGGTGGGAGACATTTACACGGGAGGAACGTGGGCGCTGCGGACCACGGCGAACTACAACGTCCGGTACAAGGGGAGTGGTGCCTTGAATTTGAGCTTCCAGCGGCGGCGGGTGGGCTTCAGCGGATCCGGGGATTTGAGCATTGACAAGACCTTTTTTGTTCGTTGGAACCACACGCGCGACCCCCGTGCTCGGCCCAACAGCCGGTTCAGCGCGAACGTGAATTTTGGCTCAAGCAACAACTTCCAAACGAACTTGAGCAGTTCGCAGCAGGAGTTCCTTTCGAACACCTTCCAGAGCTCGGTGCAGTGGTCGCACAGCCTGCCGCGGACGCCGTTTTCGTTGGCCGCCAGCGCCCGCCACACGCAAAACTCCACCACCGGCAACGTGGACGTAACGGTCCCCTCGCTTACCCTGAACATGAACCGGTCGTCCGTGGCGAAACTCCTTGGGCTCAACCCCGGGCAGGCGCGGCTCCTCGATGAAGTGCAACTCACCGCGTCGAGCCGTTTTGAGCAGACCTTCACGGCGCCCGATTCCGTGATTTCGGCGGGGAACTGGGGAGCGGTAGAGGCGCGGAACGGCATGAAGCACAACGTGACGGCGAACAGCAGCTTGCGGCTGGGGTTTGTGAGCATCACGCCGAGTGCGTCGTACAACGAGTTTTGGGCGTTTTCTACCGTCGACCAGCGGGTGGAGGAAACGGAGCCGGGCGTGTTCGGCGTGGTGAGCGACACGCTGAGCGGGTTCACGTCGACCCGGGACTGGCGGGTGAGTGCCAACGCGAGCACGCGCTTTTACGGGATGTTCCGCCTCGGTGCCAACAGCCGGGTGCCGGCCATCCGCCACGTGTTGAGCCCGAGCATCGGCCTGAGCTACACCCCGGAGAACACGCGGACCCGGGAATTGACGCTGGGGGACGATGTGCTGACGTGGAACCCGTTTGGGCTGAGCCGCTTCTTGCCGGGCGACATCCGGAGTTCGGGAGCAGCGAACTTTTCGCTGTCGCAGAATTTGGAGGCGAAAGTCCGCGACGCGGAAGGCGACCTCCGCAAGGTGAAGCTGATCGACAACGTGGTGACCAGCGCGAATTACAACTTCATGGCGGACAGCATCCGGCTGAGCGAGATCACCACGCGCGCGTTCACGAACCTGTTCAACCGGGTGTCGGTAAACCTTTCCGCCACGCACAACGCCTATGCGCGCGATTCGTCAGGCCAAATCACGAACGAGTTCCTCGCCAGCCGCGGCGAAGGCCTCGCCCGCCTCACCCGCGCAAACGCAGCCCTCGGCACCTCCTTCCAAGGCGGCAACGACGCCGGCTGGCCTTGGAACGCCCGCATCGACTACACCCTCAACGCGAACCGCAGCTTCGACCCGACCGCCCAAGCCGACACCACGATCCTCCGGCAGAGCGTCAACCTGCGCGGGGGTGCCACGCTTTTCGAAAAATGGCGCGTGGACGTGCAGTCCGGCTATGATTTGGTCCAGCGCGAATTCACGCCCACCACCCTCAACCTCGTGTGGGACTTGCACTGCTGGGAATTCGCCGCCAACTGGGTGCCCTTCGGCGCCCGCAAGAGCTTCTACTTGCGGCTCAACATCAAGGCCTCCATGCTCCGCGACCTCAAGCTCGAGGCCCGCGGCGCCGACGGCCAGCTCATCTTCTGACCTCAGCTCCGCCCGATCCAGCGGATGACCAGCACCACGACGCAGAAGAGGAACATCCAGATGCTGATCTTATTCACCCCGTGCATCATGCGGAGGCTGACATCGCTGTCCTTGTCGCGCTTGAACAGGTTGCGGGGGTCGAGGTAGTGGGCGATTTTATTCCAAAACATGGTTCAGGCGGGCAAGTGGGCAATGACAGAAATCTCGACCCGGGCACCTTTCGGCAACCCCGCTACGAATACCGCCTCCCGCGCGGGAAACGGCTCCGGCATCACCTCGCGGTAAGCGGCGTCCATGCCGGCGTAGTCGGCCGGGTCAATCAAGAAAACCGTTGCCTTCACCACATCGTTCAATGTGCCGCCGGCCGATTCGAGGATGCGCGTCACGTTGGCGAGGCTCTGCCGGGTAGCGGCGTCGATGGCGTCGCTGATGAGGGCGCCGCTGGTGGGGTCGATGGGGATTTGGCCACTGACAAAGACCAAATCGCCTGCGCGAACAGCCTGGCTGTACGCCGCAACGGGCGCAGCGGCCGCGTCGGTAGAAACAGGTTGCGTCATGCCCCGAATCTACAACAGCCCCCGCTTTTCACCACGCGCAGGCGCCGGACTTGACGGTTGAATGACGAACTTCGCGCCGTGCGCATTCTGCTCGTCGACAACTACGATTCGTTCACCTGGAACCTGCACCACGCCCTTGAGCGGGAAGGAGCCCGCGTGGACGTGCACCGCAACGACCGCGTGGTGCCCGCCGGCATCACGAGCTTCGACGGCGTCGTCCTCTCACCGGGCCCTGGCGTGCCTGCTGAAGCGGGCCAAACCCTCAACGTCATCGCCGCCGCCGCTGCCAACACCGTGCCCGTCCTGGGCGTCTGCCTCGGCATGCAAGCCATGGCCATCGCCTACGGAGGCGAATTGCGGCAACTCGACCACGTGCTCCACGGTTGTGCCACGCCGCTCTCCCACACAGACGATGCGTCGCTATTCAACGGCACTTCGCCCGACTCGCCCATCGGTCACTACCACAGCTGGGTGGTGAACGACGACGAGCTGCCGGCGGCTCTGCGCATCACCGCCCGCAACGCCGCCGGCCTGCCCATGGCCATGCGTCACACCTCCTTACCGCACGTGGGCGTCCAGTTCCACCCCGAGTCTGTCCTCACGCCCGAAGGCCCGATCATGCTCGCGAATTGGCTCAACGAGGTGGCCGCCTTCCGGCTCCTTCATCCGGTCCGTCCCGCCTCGGTGCCTGTTTGGAAAGTCGAGGAATAAAAAAGCCGGGAATCCCGCAGGAATCCCGGCTTCTCCGCAGCGCGTGTGCGCCTCAATCGCGGTAGTTCTCCATCACGCTCTCGAACGTTTCCTTGAACTGGTCGTAGTTGTACTCCGCCCGGATGCGTTCCTCTTGTTGCAAGCTTTCGACATAGGCATCCGCGATGTCTCCACCGCTCAATTCGATGGCCAAATAAGCGATGTACTTCTTGTCCGTCGTCATCGTCAACTCCTGGCAAATGGTCACCGCACCGTTCAAGCGTTGGTTCACAATGGTCCGGGACAATTCGTTGAACTTGCTCGTGGCTTCTTCGGTCGTGTTGAATCCGAGTTGCGTAGCTTGGTTTTCGGCGACCAATTCCACCGTGGCCTCGATGGCCCGAGCGAGGGTAGCCTCCGCGTTTTGGCGGGCAATTTTCTTCGCGATTTCGCGCTGTGGGCTGCTGCCCGTTGCAGATGCTCGGAAGTAATCCTTGTTGGTCAAGAACTCAGGTCCTGAGCAGTATTCCACGATGCGCACTTCGCCACGGGTATCAGGCGTGGACGTCAATGGCTCGTCCTTCTTGCAGCCCGCCAGCGCGAGGGGGGCGATGAGGGCCAGGGTGGCCAAGTGTTGGAATTTCATGTCGTCGGTATTGGGTTTCGTTGATTGGTTGGACTTCAGGCGAATTTCGTGCCAAAATCGTCACTGGTAGAGGGACTCCATCATTTCCTGCAAAAAACTGCCTCGGATTTCCATGCCCGCCTTGCTGTAAGCGGCTTGCGACGCGCCTTCCCAGTTCAGCTGCACGCCCTTCACCCGGTCGAGGCTTTTTTGTAAAATCAAGTCGCCCCGCACCGTCATCAATTTCACGGAGGCGTTGAGCAATGCCGTGTGAAAGCCCTGGCCTTGCCCGCCTTGTTGGGTGTCTGCTTCGAGTTCAATGATGAGGTCCGCATCCCCTTCGGATTCGGTGATGCGCACCCCGCGCTCGGACAGGGCGCTGCTCAGGGCTTGCTGCAAAGCGCGGTTCCGTGCGGGTTGGCCATAAACGGACTCCCGTCCACTCACGAACACCACCGGTTCGATCAACTCCACGGGGACGACCAATTCCGGAGCGGCCAAGCCTTCAATCAGGGCCTGCACCGCTAGGGCCGGCATTTCCGGCATCAGTTCGTCGACATCGATGTGGACCCGCAATTCGGTGCGCCGCAAGCCGGGGTCGAACCCGTCCAGGACGATCGACGCCATGCCGTCGGCGTTCGTCCGCACGAGTTGGCGGTGCGGCAACGTTCCCCGCGAGTACCGCGCGACGAGCGGCAGGTTGGCCACCGGACCGCCTTCGAGCAGCACTTGCACGGATAAGTCGCCGCGGTAATGGGACGCAAACCCCAGTGCAACGTCCCGCTCATTGGCCTCCAAACGCAGGCCGTTCAACACGCGGTTGAGCCCGTTCAAACACGCCTGGTCCACCGCCACCTGCTTCCCCCCGGCATGTTGCCACAGGTTCACCTCGCCCCAATATTTTTCGAGCGAAGCCAATCCCCGGATGAACCGGTCGAGCGCTCCAGCGACATCCCGCTGCTGCTCCGCTTGCAAGCCCGCTTCGTAAAATCCGGCAGCCACGGCGATGGCCGTGTTTTTGCGTTCGGCTTTGATGCGGTCGTAGGTCGCCTTGTGCAGCCGGTAATAGGCCCACACGTCGTCCGGACCTTCGTACACGCCGACGAGTTCGTGGCCTTCGAGGTCTTCCTCGCTCGAACTGCGGATGTCCTCCTCGAACCGTTGGGTCACCCGGGCGTTCTCTTGGAACGTGTTGAGCACGGAGGTCGCTTCGACTTTGACCGAAATCTCGCCCGCGAGGGCATTGAGCGCACGTTGTTTCGCTGCCTCAACGGCGTTGAAGGGGTATTGGGATTTGGTCACCGAGGCAATGCCCAAATAATACCCCGGCATCGCCGGCCGCTCCGCGACCCAGGGCGGTGCAGCCGCGGCCAAATTCCGCTGCCCACCGCAGCCCCACATGCCCACAGCGAGCAAGGCCGCGCCCCCGATCACCCACCACGTGCGCATCCATGCATTCATGGCACCAGCTCAAGCAAATTCCGTTCCAAAGCTTCGCGGATAGCTGTGGACGAAGCCTTGACGGCGTTGTTCAGCAAGGTCGACTCGGCCGTGAGTTCTTGCCGCGCGCCGAGCAAGGCTTGCAATTCGCGCTGGCCGCTCTTGTTCACGCTGCCGCTCATGTTCGCCGGGTAGAGCTTCGAGCGGTTGCCCGTGTACTTGACGAACCGAATGGCGTCGTCGTCCGAGCGCGTAATCATTTCGGAGGCAAGGGTCTCGCCTGTGGCGAGCGAGATGAGGGTCAAATTGAAGGTCACGGAAACCGAGCGGCTCTGCTCGAATTCCATGTAGGTGACCCCCCGGTACAAGGTTTCGTAGTACTTCTTGCCCTCGCTGTTCACGCGCTCGACCTGGTACGACTCGAAGCCCTGCCGCGTGTAGCGGCGCAGTTCACTTTGGCTGGCTTCGTAAGATACCACCGTGCCCTTCAGCAGCGCCTTCGCGCCGAGCAGGCCGCCGACTTCCACCGCCGTGTTTTCGTCGAGCATGCCACTGAGTGCGAGCTGCTGCTCTTGCAGGATCATCTGCTGGTTCTCGCGGTCGACCACCTTCAGGAACGGATCGCTTGAGTTGGCCATTTCCTGCATGACGTACGTGCGGAATTTGTTCTCGAGGTTCGGGCGGTCGGATCCGTTTTGGAAGCCGATGACCGCGACCGTGAAGAGGCCCAAATCCAACGCCTCTTGCTTCATCGTTCCCGCATCCTTGAAGTCGGCCTTGCGCGCAATTACTTCCTCGAACTGCCGGTGCGCTGTCCGAAACTGCCCGGCCTCGAGCGCCACCTTGCCCCCGCGGTATCGCGGCTCGCAGTAGGCGATGTCGGCTTGCAGCGCGGCATCCCGGAAGGACGGGTCCAACCGCACCACCTCCTCGAATTTCGCCAGTGCGTCCACGAAATGCTCCCCGGCCAAATCCTCCATGCCGGCCTCGTACAGGTCGTCCATGTGCGCCGACTTGACCTGATTGAAGGCCAGCTTGTAGCGTTCGGGAAAGTCCAGCCGCACGTTGACGGCAGCGATTTTGTCGAAGTAGGCCTCCGCCGCCTCATACGTGCGAACGGCTTCCGCCCGATCGTTCAAGGTAACGGCACTCTGGAAATCCTCGAGCCGCATGTTGAGGACCCCTTGGCCGGCGCGTTGCAAGGAAGCCAGGGCGTCCACGTGGGAGCGGTCCTTGAGCACGGCGGAGTAGTAGAGGTTGGCGGCTTGCTCGATTTGGCCTGCAGTCTCGAGTTCAAATCCACGCTTCACGAGCGCCTTGGGACCGTTGCATCCCAGCGCCAACAGGCCGATAGCGGCCACCATCCAAGCAGTCCACTTCATTCTCCGATGGCTTCTTGCAAGTCGTCAATGCTCAGTTCAAATTCGAATGCATCGTACACTTGGTAGTAATTGCCCGGGTCGACGCATCGGCTGTGCGCGAAAATGGCGAACTCGAGGCGGCTGTCTTCGAACGTGAAGACCTGCATCACTTGCTTGATTTGCTTGGCAGTGAGGTAGTTGCTCGAGAGGGGAGCTTTTGCGGTCGAGAGCTTGCTGTCTTCGAAGGTTTTGCTTCGGATGGCGCTCAAGTAATCGTTGAAGTCCATCGCCGACATGGCCACGGGGCCGCTCGGTGCGGCAGGAGCGATGGGTTCTTCTTCCCAACCGCCACCCCAGTTGCCGGAAGTTGAAGTCGTCGTCGTGGTGGTCGTGGTGACGTTGACGTTCATGTTTCCGAGGGCACCCGCCGCGGCTTCCAACATGTTGCCCATGTTGATGTTCATGCTGACGGTTTCGGTCTGGCTGTTGCCGCCCGCTTGCACGTTCACAGTGCCCATGTCGGTGCTGGTGGTCGGTGGGGGAGGCGGGGGCATGGAATGCGTCGGTGCGGCGTTGGCCATGGGCGCGTAGCCGTTCATGCGGAGGACGTATGCGCCCTTTCGGTTGAGCTTGACGATGAAGGTCGAACGCGTGCCGTTTTCAATGCCGACGTTATTTTGGGCAAAATCAGCCAACGAAGGGTCTTCAAAGTCGATGCGCACCTGGTAGAAACCGGCGGCGATGTCGTTGACTTCGACGCGGGGTCCGGGTGTGGTGTTTTGCTTCATTTGGTTCACATAAAGCGTGAACGCTTCTCCGAGCTCGGAGAACACTTCCAATTGGCCCTGAGCAGCGCTGTTCAAAGGGCTGGCGAGCAAGAACGCAGCCGCCGCTGCGAGCATTCCAATTCGTTGCATGATTCAGTCGGTTTGGTGGTGCAATTTAGACAACTCAGCCGTGGCTTGTTCAAAGGTTATGCCAAATCTGCAAGGTCATTCGCCGACCTGCCCCTTACCTTTCCCTGCCAAAACCGAGCACATTGAAACAACTTCTCATCCTCGGAGCAGGGCGCTCCAGTTCGACTTTGATTGCGGAGGCGCTGAAGCGCGCGGCAGACCACGGATGGCACGTGCTCGTGGGCGATGTGGATGGTGGGCTGGCTGCCGCGAAGGTGGGAGGGCACCCGAACGGGACGGCCTTTGCGTTGGATCCGGGGGATGTGGGGGAGCGCGACCGGCGCATCCGGGAGGCGGATTTGGTCATCTCCATGGTGCCAGCCTTCCTGCATGCTCCGATTGCGCAAGTGGCGATTGAGGCGGGCAAGCCGGTCATCACCCCGAGCTACATTTCCCCCGAAATGCAGGCGCTCGATGGGCGCGCGCGCGAACGCGATGTGCTCGTGCTCAATGAAATCGGGCTCGATCCCGGCATCGACCACCTCAGCGCCATGAAGGTCCTCGATGAAATCCGCGACGCCGGTGGCACGGTCACCGCGTTTGAGTCGTATTGCGGCGGCTTGATCGCCCCCGATTCCGACACGAATCCGTGGCATTACAAGTTCAGTTGGAACCCCCGCAACGTGGTCATTGCCGGCCAAGCAGGTCCGGCCACCTTCCTCGACGGTGGGCGCGAGCGGATGGTGCCGCCCCATCGGTTGTTCGACCAGGTGCGCGCTGTGGAGGTCGCGGGCCATGCCTTCGAGGGCTATCCGAACCGCGATTCGCTGGCCTACCGGGAACTGTACGGGTTGAAGGAGGCCCAAACCCTGGTGCGCGGCACCCTGCGCGGCGAGGGGTTTTGCGCCGCGTGGCAGGCCTTTGTCACCCTCGGCTGCGTCCGGGACGACGTGCAGATGCGCTGGCCTGCAGGCGTGAACTGGCCGACGTGGCTCCGCACCTTCCTTCCGGCTGACCTGGCTGATCGGGACATCCGCGATGCCGTTGCCACCTGCACCGGCGCTTCGGCGGCCGCGCTCGATCGGTGGGCTTGGCTGGGGCTGTTCGACGAATCGAAAGGCCCAACTTCGGTGCAGGGATCCCCTGCCGACATCTTGCAGGAACTGCTCGAGCAATCCTGGAAGCTCGAACCCACCGACCGCGACATGATCGTGATGTGGCACCGCTTTGGCTACACCCTCGGTGGCGAACGCCGCGAACGCATCAGCTCCCTGCGGCTGGAAGGCCGGGACAGCACCTTCACGGCGATGTCGGACACCGTGGGCATGCCGATGCTCATGGCGGCGGAGGTCATCCTCGAGGGGGGCGGCTTCGGACGGGTCGGGGTGGAGGCGCCGATGCACCGCGCTTATTATGAGCGGCTGCTGCCGCGCTTGGAAGATTGGGGCGTGCGCTTTGAAGAAACGGATCGGGTGCTGCCATGACCGGGTGGTGGCTCGTGATGGGACTCATGTGCGGCTGCGGGGGGCACCCGGATTGGCCGGCGCCGGGGGAGGTGGATGCGGCTTGGGTCGAGGAAGCGCTGGCATGGCGTGCCCGTGCGAATGTCCGGAATTGCCCGGAGGTGGCGGAGGCCGTGGATGCCCTGACGCTCGCGTGGATCGCGCAGTCGCCGGACGTGGTGGTGCGCATAGAGCAGTCGGAGTGGGCCGTGCTGGAGGGCCGTTCAGACTGGGTGAAGCCGCTGGTGCAGCTGTGTGCCCATGCGCATTTGACGGGCCAAACCCCGCACCACCTGCGCACCACCCGCCGCCTCCGCCGCCAAATCATCCTCACCCACCCCCTGTACCGGGAAGATCGGCGGGCCCTGCGCCAAGCGATCCGCCGCCAACGAAAAAAGGCGGCCGAAGCCGCCTGAATGAGATCGAAAAGGGGAGGGGGTCAGCGGTTGACGCCCACGAGTTTGGCCTGCTCATACGTCATGCCCGCCACGCGCACATAATTGCGCTCCGGCCCAAATTGCCCATCCTCATGCCACTTGAGCACCGCGACGGGGAACTCGAAATCGTCGCTCAACGCCAGTTCCGGCGTCAGGGGCAACATCGTCATGTCGAGCGCGTAGGACAACTCGCCCTCCGCCGACTTTGCAGCCAACGCCGAAGCCCATTCCGTCTGCACGTTTTCAGTGCGCGTATCGAGTGAAACCCGCTTGGTCACCGTGCCACCTTGCCGGAATTCCAGCGTGTACACGTAGCCCAGTTCCACGTCCGCACGGTACTTGCCGCGGCGATTCGGGTGGGTGGTATCAACGAGGTCGTTGCCTTGGTAGACCAACACCTCCACGCTGCGCGGGGTGTCCATCGGGCTCGAGACCGTACCAGACACGCTGAGCTGCGCCTGGATCATGTTCGTCAGGGCGCTGGTCAAAACCAAAACCACCAACGAGGCGATGCGTAAGGGTTGCTGAATCATGCCCTCACTTACGAAAGCCAAAAACAAAAGGTTACAACTCGCGGTTTGGTCTTAGCTTCGAACGTTCAAACGCCCCAGCATGCGCTCCTTCGACATCCCTCCTTTTTACCGCAGTCCCATCATCAGCCGGGTCAAGCAGCACCGCAAGGCCGCCGACCCGCGCAAGCGCGATTTCGCCCCGACGCTGCTGGATTTCGGGACGGTGCGCATTCTGCTCGCGCGGCATTTCGGGTTTTGCTTCGGGGTGGAGCACGCCATCGAGCAGGCCTACCGTGCCCTCGCCGAGAACCCCGGCAAGCGGATTTTCCTGCTCAGCGAGATGATCCACAACCCCGAAGTGAACGCCGACCTCATGGAGCAAGGCATTCAATTCCTGATGGACACGGCCGGAAACGTGCGGATTCCCTTCGAGGTGTTGACGCCTGAGGATGTGGTCATCGTGCCGGCGTTCGGGACCACGGTGGAGATCGAGGAACGGCTGGCTGCGGCGGGGGTGGATACCGCGACGTACAACACGACGTGCCCCTTCGTGGAGAAGGTGTGGAACCGGGCGGGGAAGCTGGGCGATCAGCAGTACACGGTGGTGGTGCACGGAAAGCCAAACCACGAGGAGACGCGGGCGACGTTCAGCCACGCAGCGAAGTCGGCGCCGGTGCTGGTGGTCAAGGACCGCGCCGAGGCGGAGCTGCTTGCCGAGATGTTGCGGGGCGAGCGGCCGTGGGCGGAGTTCGGGCAGCATTTTGAGGGGCGGACGACGCCGGGATTTGAGCCGGAGCGGGATTTGGCCCGCATCGGGGTGGTGAACCAAACGACGATGCTCGCCTCCGAAACGCAGGGCATCAGTTCGCTGCTCGAGGCGGCGCTCACCAGCCGGCGGCCGCCTGAAGATTTCGCCAACACCCGCGACACGCTGTGCTACGCCACGAACGACAACCAGCAGGCGACGCGCGGGGCGCTCGATGCCGGGCTTGCCGACCTGGCCCTCGTGGTGGGCGGGTACAACAGCTCGAACACGTCGCACCTCGTGGAGCTGTGTGAAGAGGTGGTGCCGACGTATTTCATCCGCAACGAGGCCGAGCTGTTGGCCGACGGGTCCATCCGCCACTTCGATTTGCACACGCGGCAAGAGGTGGTGGCGGAGCACCCATGGCCCGCGGGGGTGCCGACGGTGCTGGTGACGAGCGGGGCTTCGTGCCCGGATGCGACCGTAGACCGGGTGATCCAGCGGGTGCTCACGGATTTCCCGGGGGCGCTTCCGGTCGATGAGGTGTTGGCAGAATTTGGGGCAGGCCAAACCGCCTGACACCCGGCCGGCGTTCCGTACCTTCGCAGATGATGGAAGCACCGAAACTTCGCAGCATGTTCCGGAATGTGCGCACTGAGCCGCGCCGGTTTTCCTTTCGCAGCCGGCACTTGCCGGAGGTTCGGGAAGAGTGGGTCGAGCGCAAGCGCCGGGTTGAGGCCGAGGTGTTCGGTCAGCCACTCGACGGTGAGGGGCGGACGATTTCATTCCGCCGGGGGAACGGGGAGGAGGTGCTCGGTGAGCGGGCGTCCCGGCGGAAGGCCGCCATCCGCGGGAGCCGCCGGGCGGCGGTGCGGGCGGCCATCATCGGGGTGTTCCTGTGTTATTTGGCCTACCAAGGCATCTTGTGGCTTGAAGGCAGCGAATTTGCGAACATCATGAAATCCCTGCAAAATGGCTGACCGGATCGCGCGCTTGCCCGAACACGTCGCCAACCAAATCGCAGCCGGAGAGGTCATCCAACGGCCCGCTGCCGTGGTCAAGGAGCTCGTGGAGAACGCGGTGGATGCAGGGGCGACCCGCATCGAAGTCCGGGTGAAGGACGCCGGCCGGACCCTCATCCACATCATCGACAACGGCTTCGGGATGTCGGAGGCGGATGCGCAGCTGTGTTTCGAGCGCCACGCGACGTCGAAGGTGCGTTCGGCCGATGATTTGTTCCAAATCGCGACCAAGGGGTTCCGGGGCGAAGCCTTGGCTTCCATTGCGGCCATCGCCCACGTGGAGCTGAAAACGCGCCGCGAGGAGGACGAAATGGGGGTGCGGATCGGGGTGGAAGGCACGCAACAGGCGCCGCCCGAGCCGTGCACAGCTGCCGTCGGGACCCAGTTCGCCGTGCGCAATTTGTTCTTCAACGTGCCCGCGCGCCGGAACTTCTTGAAATCCGATGCCGTGGAGATGCGCCACATCGTGGACGAGTTCCAACGGGTGGCCTTGGCCCACGAGGCCATTCATTTCGTACTGGTCAACAACGATACGGAGGTGTTCAACTTGAAGCCCGGGAGCCGCCGCCAGCGGGTCGTCGGGGTCTTCGGGGCCAAATACGATGAGCGCTTGGTCCCCATCGAGGAGTCCACCGATGTGGTGGCCGTCGAGGGCTTCGTCGGCAAACCGGAGTTCGCCCGCCGCACGCGGGGCGAGCAATTCTTGTTCGTCAACAACCGGTTCATCAAGCACTCGGCCCTGCACCGCGCCATCGTCGATGCGTTCGAAGGGTTGCTGTCGCCCAGCGCCCATCCCTTGTACGTCTTGTTCCTGACCATCGACCCTCACCGGGTGGATGTGAACATTCACCCGACGAAGGTGGAAGTCAAATTCGAGGAGGACCGTTCCATCCAGGCCTTGCTCCGGCCAGCGGTGCGCAGGGGGTTGGGGCGGTTCCAAGTGGCGCCAACGCTGGACTTCGACCAGGAGTCGTCGTTGAACATCGCCGAGCTGCAGCCGGGGGCTGAGATCGTACCGCCCCAGGTGCGCATCAACCCGGATTACAACCCGTTCAAGCCGGTGGAATCCGCGCCCAGCCGGAGTGCGGCCATCGCTTCGTGGACGGAGCGGCGGCCGACTCGCGGGCAGGTGGATGCTTGGGAAGAGCAGTACCGCGTGCCGGCCACCCCGGTTCCTGAATCGAAGCCCATCGTCGAGGACCGCGACGAAGCGCGTGCCTTGTTTTTCTTCCGCGGCCGCTTCATTGTGACGTCCATCCGCTCCGCGCTCTTGCTCATCGATGCGCGCCGCGCGCACCAGCGTGTGCTTTACGAATCCCTCGTGGAGCAGTTGGAGTCCGTGGCGGCTCAGGTGGCGCCCACCCAAACCCTGCTCTTTCCCGAGTTGGTCACCTTGCCGCCCGCCGATGCGATGCAGCTCCTCGAGGCCGCCGGGTGGTTGCGCAAGTTGGGCCTGCACATCGAACCGGCCGAAGGAGGCGTACAGGTCACTGGAATGCCAGTGGAAGGCGAGGCTTCCCCGCGGGATTTGATCGACGCGGTGTTGCAGGAGGCGGCCGGAGAGGCCGACGGCATTTCCCGCGAAGAGCGGGTGGCAGCGGCATGGGCCAAACGCCTGTCCCACCGCCCCGGCAAGGCCCTCGGTCGCGAGGAAATGGGCGACTTGCTCGACCGGCTGTTCGCCTGTTCCACGCCTTCGCGCGACCCCTTCGGCCGCCCGGTCATTGTTACTTTTGAAGGTGCAGAAATCCTCGAACGTTTCGCTTGATGCTACAGAATACCCCGACGGTTGTCCGCAATTTGATCATCATCAACGTCCTGTTCTTCCTGGGCAGCATGGTGATGGGCCCCGGCGTTTCCACGGACCTGTTCGCTGGGACGTACCCGGGCTCGCCGTTTTTCCAACCGTGGCAGGTGGTGACCCACATGTTCATGCACGGCGGCCTAGCGCACATCGCATTCAACATGTTTGCGTTGTTCATGTTCGGCAGCCAACTCGAGCGGCTGTGGGGGGCAAAGCGGTTCCTGAATTATTACCTCATCAGCGGGTTGGGCGGTTTTGTGTTGCATGAGTTGGTGCTCGGGTTCCAGTTGAACGAGGTGTACGGAACGTTTTTTCCAACGGTGGAGCAAGTGGTGCCTCCTGGGTTGACGCCCACTCGGGCGGCGCAGTATGTGGAGTACACGTTCGGCCGGGTGGTGGGGGCGAGCGGGGCGATTTTTGGGTTGCTTTTGGCCTTCGGTATGTTGTTCCCCAACACACGGTTGATGCTGCTTTTTCCGCCCATTCCCATCAAAGCGAAGTACTTTGTCATCGGCTACGGCGCCATTGAATTGTACATGGGCATGGCGAACAGTTCGGGCGACAACACCGCGCATTTTGCGCACTTGGGCGGCATGTTGTTCGGTTATTTCTTGTTGAAATATTGGCAAAAAGATCGCGGGACGTTTTATTGATGGACATGTGGAAACAGGGCATTGAACGATGGAAAAGCGGCCACGTGCTGTTCCGCTTGGTGGCGGTGAATGTGGCGGTGTTTTTCGTGCTGACCACCCTGCGGCTGGCGGTGTTGTTGGGCTGGAGCGGGGGGGAAGCGTGGAAGGATTCCGTCTTCGGGTTGGCGACTTCGTGGCGGCTGGAGGTGCTGATGGCGCGGCCGTGGTCGGTGCTGACGCACGTGTTTGCACACGAAGATCCGTGGCATTTGCTCGTGAACATGCTGGTCCTGTGGTGGATGGGGCGTCTGTTCATGGCGCAACACGGCAACCGGCGGTTGTTGAGCGTGTTCTTGACCGGCGGCTTGTTCGGTTGGTTGGTTTATGTGGGCGCATTGAACACGTTTCCCGGTTTGCGTGGAGCGACGTGGGCGCTTGGGGCGAGCGGCGCAGTGATGGCCGTGCTGGCGGCGGCGGCGACGACCGAACCGGACCGCCAGGTGAACCTCATGTTTTTCGGAGCGGTCTCCTTGAAATATGTCGCTGTGGGGTATGTGGTGTTGGATTACATCATGCTGAGTTCGGGGGACAACACGGGCGGTCATTTGGCGCACCTCGGCGGGGCGTTGTTCGGGTTCATGTGGGCCCGCGGCCTGATGCAGGGCCGGAATTTGACGCGCTGGATGGAAGCGCTGCTGGATGTTTTGGCCACAGGTAGACCTCCTCGGCGGATGCGCGTCGTGAAGCCCAAGTCCCGCAAGCCCGACACCCGCACCTCCCGGGTGAAGACCGATGAGCAATT
>JALQTD010000047.1 GCA_023264155.1 Flavobacteriales bacterium
CGGCGAGTTGCGTCGCATTCACCAAACGTACGGGGCCTACCGGGAGGCCTTGGTCAGCCAAACGCTGAAGGGGCGGGCCGGCAAGCAAGCCATTGCGGACCGGATGGAGGGATTCCGGAGCCAGCCGCCCGCCGATTTGGCGGGGGACCGGGTGGTGGAATTGCGGGACTACCGGGAGCGGCAGGTGCGGGATTTGGTTAACGGGACCAGCCGGCCCACGGCTGTTCCATCCTCGAATGTAATCCAGTTCGTGACGGAATCCGGCGCGATTGTCACGGCGCGCCCGAGCGGGACCGAGCCGAAGATCAAGTTCTACTTCTCCGTTCGGGCCACGGCGGAAGCCGCTCAGGCCGACTACGAGGGCGTCATGGCACAACTCGATGCGCGCATCGAGGCACTGAAGGCGGCGTTCGTCTGAATCAACGGTCTTCCAGGGCCTCTCGCAAGGGAGCGACGCCTTCGCGCAGGTCGTTCAGCCCGTCTTCGGCCTGCTCGCGGGCGCGCTCGAAGAGGCCTTTTTGGCTCATCTCAGGCACCAGCCAAGCCGCCATGTCCGCCACCACGGGGTACAACACCGCGCGGCGGACCTGCTCTTTGGGCAACCACCCATCGCGGCCGAACGCAGCGTTCAGGAAGTAAATCAGCACGCTCAGCAGAAGGCCGATTTTCATCAGCCCAAACACCGCTCCCAGCGCCTTGTTCGCGAGTCCCAACGCCACCAAGTCCACGGCTTTTTCGAGCACCTTGCCCAGGAGGTACACCCCGAACAACACCGCCAAAAACGCAATCAAGAAACTGATGCCATGCAGGGTAGAGGCCTTCACATCGATGCTCGCCCGCAGCATGTCCGCCACACGCTCCGCCCCGTAATATCCGGCAAACAAGCCAGCAACGAGCCCGACAAGCGTGGCCACTTCGATGATCAACCCTTTCCGGAAACCGCGCAGGGCAGCGAGCAGCAAGGGAATGGCGAGCGCGACGTCGATGAACGTCCAAGTCGTTTCTTCCATGTCGTGAAGGTATGCCATCTTGCAACTTCAAAAGGTACCCCATGTTCGAACTACGCCCCGCCACTGCTGAGGACGCCCCTGCGATGCACGCTTTGATTGTGGAACTCGCCGTTTATGAACGCGAGCCGGATGCTGTTGCGGTCACGCCCGACGAGCTTGCCGTGGATGGGTTTGGGGACGACCCGGCTTACGGAGCATTGGTGGTGGAGGATGCTGAGCAGGGCGTGTTCGGGATGGCGCTTTATTACGAAAAGTACAGCACCTGGAAGGGGCGCTGCTTGTACCTCGAAGACCTGGTGGTCACGGCTTCGCAGCGGGGGCGTGGAGCGGGTTTGGCCTTGTTCAAGGCCGTGGCTGCTAAGGCTGCAGCCCGCGGTTGTCGTAGGATGGAGTGGCAGGTGCTGGATTGGAACGAGCCGGCGATTGCGTTCTACCGGGGGTTGGGGGCGGAGCTCGATCCGACGTGGGTCAATGGCCGGTTGGTGGGCCAGGCATTGCAAAGTTTTCGGAAGCGCTGACGCAAATCGTTTGCATTGGCGACATTTTTCCTTAACATTGGACCTGCCAGCGGATTGGTCTCCCTGGTGTGGTAGCGAACAACCGTCCCGAGAGGGGAAGGTTGTTCAGTTCAATGTCTAGTGGAGCGGGACGTGGTCCCGCTCTTCTTTTTTCGTCGCGACAGCGGGGAAATAAAAAAGCCACCGGTTCGCGGTGGCTTTTCGGACGGGTAGGCCGTCAGTATTCGTCTTCGTTGAAGAAGAAATCTTCTTTGGAGGGGTAGTCGGGCCAAATGTCCTCGATGGTTTCGAAGGCGTCTCCTTCATCCTCCAGCTGCTGTAAGTTTTCCACCACTTCCAAGGGTGCGCCCGTGCGTAAGGCGAAGTCAATGAGCTCGTCTTTCGTGGCGGGCCAAGGGGCGTCCTCCAAGTAGGAGGCCAATTCGAGTGTCCAATACATGGCAAACGGGTTAGCGAAGCATCGCGTTTCAGCGCGCAAAAATAGACGAATCGAATTGCGATGCAAGTGCAGTTTGCACTCGATAACGATTAATCCACAGAAAAGGTTTCGGTGGGTTGGTTTATTTGGTCCACAAGACCTCTGCGGTGCCCGATTGCATTGAAATCCAACGGCCCCAAACGAAGAACACGTCGCTCAATCGGTTGATGTATTGCGGAATGAGGGCGGGCACCTCGGCGTGGTGGGACAAGGCCACCAACCGGCGTTCCGCGCGCCGCGCCACCGTACGGCACACATGGGCAGCGGCCACGGCAGGGTGTCCGCCGGGCAAGATGAACGATTTCAACGCGGGCAGCTCCGCATCGCGCGCATCCATCCACGCTTCCATTTCGGCAATTCGTCCCTCGGGCAGTGGTGGCAAGTGCTGGGCCATGTCCGGGTCCACCGTGGCGAGGTGGCTGCCCAAGTTGAACAGGTCATGCTGCAAGGTGCGCACCCAATCTCGCTCTTCCGCGCACACGGGGTGCTCGCCCAATGCCCCCAAAAACGCATTCAGCTCGTCCAGCGTGCCGTATGCTTCGAGCCGCAAATCGTCCTTGTTCACCCGTTGCCCGCCGAAAAGCGCAGTGGTGCCATCGTCCCCGTTTCGCGTGTAAATGCGCATGTCTGAATGTTTGTGAACCCGAAACTACGAACCGGCGGTTGAATCCTACCTTTGGGGCGGAGCAAAAACGAGTGAGCTTGAATCCGACCGTGACCCCGAAACAATTGCGATACGACCGCGCGTACATGCGCATGGCCGCCGAATGGGCGCGGCTCTCGCACTGTGAGCGGAAACAGGTCGGCGCCCTGATCGTGAAGGATAGAATGATCATCGCGGACGGCTTCAATGGCGCGCCATCCGGGTTTCCGAATCCTTGCGAAGACGATCGCGGCGACACCCATTGGTACGTCTTGCATGCCGAGGCAAATGCCATCACCAAGCTCGCCCGCTCGAACAACGCCTCGGTCGGGGCCACCCTGTACATCACGCTCTCGCCGTGCCGGGAATGCGCCAAGCTCATCCACCAAGCCGGCATCACGCGCGTGGTTTACCGGGATGCGTACAAGGACATCAGTGGTTTGGACTTTCTCGCATCTGCGGGTGTGGACGTGATGGCCTTGCCGGGAATGGAAGGTGCCACCATTGAACAGACGGACTGCCATGGCTGTTGAACCCGGCATGGAACCACAACCGCGTCCGGCCTGGACTCCATTGGCTTTCGCTGCCGTGCTCGTATTGGGCATTTGGCTCGGCATGGGCATGGAAGGGGGCGATACGCGCTCGGCGCTTTTGGGCGGGAAAACGGAGCGTGGCCGGCTGGTCCACATCTTGGACCGCATTGAGGACACGTATGTGGACCCGGTGATGCGCGATGAATTGGAAGCGGTTGCGCTCGATGCCATCCTGGAGGAGTTGGACCCGCACTCGTACTACTTTTCCGAGGAGGAATTGGCGGCGATGGCCGAGCCGATGGAGGGCAATTTCGAAGGCGTGGGCATTGAATTCATGATCCAGCGCGACACGCTGATGGTCGTTGATGCCATTGCTGGGGGGCCGTCTGAAGAGGCGGGCATTGCTGCGGGTGACCGGATTGTGATGGTGGACAGCATGCCGATTTCGGGGCCGGATTTGACGAATGCTGAAGTGGTCAAGCTGTTGAAAGGCCCGCGGGGAACGGAGGTGCGGCTGGGCTTGTTGCGCCGGAATGCCCCCTTTGAGGTGACCATCGCGCGGGACCGGATTCCGATTCACAGCGTGGTGAGTGCGTTCCGTGTCACAGGCCAAACAGGCTACATCAAGGTCATTCGCTTCGCCTCCAACACCTACGAGGAGTTCGCCGCCGCCATGCAGGACCTCACAAACGCGGGGTGCACCCAGGTCGTCGTGGACCTGCGCGGCAACGGTGGCGGGTATTTGAATGCCGTCATTCCCATGGTCGAAGGGTTCCTCGAACGGGGCACGCCCATCGTGTACACCGAGGGCACGCATTCCGCTCGTCGCGACTACAAAGCGGCCCGAACGGGCCCCTGGGCGGCTTGGGACGTCGCGGTGCTCATCGACGAATCTTCGGCCTCCGCGAGCGAGATCTTCGCGGGCGCCATCCAAGACAACGACCGCGGCATCGTCGTCGGCCGCCGAAGCTTCGGCAAAGGCCTTGTGCAAGAGGAGTTCGGCATTCCGGAAGCCGGTGCCTTGCGGCTCACCGTGGCCCGCTTCCACACCCCGACTGGCCGCGCCATCCAAAAGCCCTACGGCACGTACGAAGACGATTTCACAGAACGCTACGACCGGGGCGAACTGTTCCACGAGGACAGCATCCCCACGGTGGATTCATTGCGGTTTGAAACGCCCGCAGGCCGCGTTGTCTATGGCGGCGGGGGCATCACGCCGGACTTTTTCGTGGCCTACGATACGTTGGCGAATTCGGCGTGGCTGGGCGAGCTGAATTGGTGGGGCGTGCTGCGGGATGTGGCGTTTGAGTACGTGGATGCGCACCGCGAGGAATTGGGAGCTGTGGAAGATGCCCGGTCCTTGCATGCGGGCCCCGCGATGGAGCTGCTGATGGAACGTGCCGCGGAGTGGGCGGTGCATGGAGCGCCCTCAAGCGAGGAGGAATTGGCGGTGGTGGAGCAGCGGCTTTGGGCCCAAATCACCCGCAACCTTTCAGGCGATGAAGGTTTCTACCAAGAACTGCTCAAGGGCGACGCCACCTACCACCGAGCGGTTGAGTTGCTGCAGCAGTCGGCGGCTTGGACCGTGGAGGGGGGGAAGGTGGTTTTGGCCCATCAAGCCCCTCAAGATCAATTGATTCAGAATAATTTGAACCTTTAAAAACCCAACATCATGGCTTTCGAACTGCCTCAACTGCCCTACGCGACGGACGCGTTGGCACCCCACATCGACGCGCGGACCATGGAAATTCACCACGGCAAACACCACGCGGGCTACACGAACAACCTGAATGCGGCGATTGCCGGCACGGAGATGGAAGGCAAGTCCATCGAGGAGCTCCTCGCGAATCATGTCGACAATGGCGCTGTCCGCAACAACGGCGGGGGTTACTTCAACCACGACCTGTTCTGGAAGGTGATGAGCCCCAACGGTGGGGGCGCTCCTGCGGGTGACCTCGCAGCGGCCATCGACAGCGACCTCGGCGGGATGGATGCCTTCAAGGATGCCTTTTCCAAGGCAGCCGCCACGCGCTTCGGGTCCGGCTGGGCTTGGCTGTGCGTGAAGGACGGCAAGCTGGAGGTTTGCTCAACGGCGAACCAAGACAACCCGCTCATGCCGGGCGTTGGCTGCAGTGGCACGCCCATCCTCGGGTTGGACGTGTGGGAGCACGCCTACTACTTGAACTACCAAAACCGCCGTCCCGATTACATCTCCGCCTTCTTCAACGTGATCAACTGGGAAGAGGTGTCGGCGCGTTATGCAGCAGCACGCGGGTGAATCCGCAGCTGATTTTGGTCGCGGGGGGCACCGGAACCCGGATGCAATCCCCGACGGCGAAGCAATTCATTCCGTTGGAGGGTCTGCCACTGATGTGGTGGACCCTTCGGCGTTTCCGCGAGGCGCTGGGCGATGCATTGCCGGTCACCTTGGTGCTTTACCCGGGTTTGTTTGACGAATTCGAGCGGTTGGAGCGGGACCACGGTCCGGCAGGTGTTTCGCGCGTGGTGGCCGGCGGTGCGGAGCGGTTTCACAGCGTTCTGGCCGGGTTGCAGGCGTTGCCCGATGAAGGCGTGGTCGGCATCCACGATGCGGTGCGGCCCTTCCCGTCGGTGGAGGTCATCCGCGCCTGCTACGCGGCAGCCCGAGCAACGGGTGGGGCTGTGCCCGTGGTGCCGGTGAAAGACAGCGTGAGGGACGTGGAGTTCGGGGCATTGAATCGGGCCAATTTGCGAGCGGTTCAGACCCCGCAGTGCTTTGATTTGGCCCGGTTGAAAGCAGCTTATTCCGTGCCTTACCGGAAGGAGTTCACCGACGATGCCAGTGTGTTTGAAGCGGCGGGCAATGCCGTTGAACTCGTTCCCGGCAATTCCCACAACATCAAGATCACCACGCCCGAAGACTTGCTGATTGCCCGAGCATTTCTGACTCAATCTTGAAGGACGGCTTGCCCGTAACGGCGGGCTTGGTCCGACCAGGGAGCCAGCCGTTTCATGAAGAAGTAGGCGAAGTACAAGAGCAAGGCGCATCCTGCTGCAAACACGTAATCTTCTGTTGACCAAGTTGCTGAACCGTTCAATTCAGTTTGAATCCATTCGGCCCCGTTCAAGCGGGCCTGTACCACGGTGTTGGCGTTGTTGATGAAGTGGGCCAACATGGCAGGCAGGATGGAACCGCTCCACACCACCACGTACCCAAGTCCTGCCCCGATGATCATCCGCGGCAAGAACCCGTGAAATTGCATGTGGATGGCACTGAAAACCGCCGCCCCCAGCCAAATGCCGAGGTGGAGCCTGCGCGTACTGCGCACGAACAGCGGCTGGAACACGCTGCGAAAGGCCAGTTCTTCGCAGATTCCGGGCAGCACGGCGATGGCCAACAGCAGGGCGAGGAACGCCCCGGGCTCCGTGCTTACGAGCAGCGCTTCTGTCGTGTCGGCAGCGAGCTGTTCGAAATAATCCGCTTGTTCCCGAAGCCCGCGGGGCAAGAACTGAATCAACCACGTGTTCAATCGGTGACTCAAGTCGAGCAAAGGAAGGGCACCCAACGTGGCCAGGGCGGCCAGTCCCAACCAGGCCCACATGGGGCCTCGGGTGGTGCGCAGTCCCATGCCGTCGAGCCGTTTGCGGCTGAACAGCCACCCGAATGCGAACGCCGCTCCCCCGAATGCGATGAGCTGGTTCGCGGAATTGACCACGATGTTGCTCCAGAATCCGGCGGTCGAATCCGGTTGCCCGGCTACCGTCATGGCGTGTTCGAGCGACCAGCCGTTGGCCCCCGCCATCCCCGCCATGCCGACGAAAGCGGCTACAGCAATCCCCGTCACCATCATGGAACCGAAGAATACCACTTGCACCCACGGGTGCATTCCTTCAAATGCCTTTCGAATCATGCTTAATTTTGCATCGTAGTGAAGTCAGGTGGCCTTGAGCGCCTGACGGCTGCAAGTTCGCAAGAAATCGACCATGGCAAACGTCCGCCTCGGAAACATCGACCTCGGGGAATTCCCACTCCTGCTCGCTCCCATGGAGGACGTGAGCGATCCGCCGTTCCGTTATGTCTGCAAGCAATACGGGGCGGATTTGATGTACACGGAATTCATTTCCAGTGAGGGGTTGATCCGGGATGCGGCCAAATCCCGGGCCAAATTGGACGTTTTCGAGTACGAACGTCCCATCGGCATCCAGATTTTCGGCAGCGAGATCGCGTCCATGCGCCAGGCAGCGGCCATCGCCGAAGCGGCGGGTCCGGATTTGGTCGACATCAACTACGGCTGCCCGGTGAAGAAGGTAGCCGGACGCGGCGCGGGCGCGGGCATTTTGCAGGACATCCCGAAGATGGTGGCCATGACGAAGGAACTTGTCGACACGTGCCAGTTACCAGTCACGGTCAAGACGCGGCTCGGGTGGGACGACAACACGAAGTACATCGTCGAGGTCGCCGAACGGCTGCAGGACGTGGGCATTCAGGCCATCAGCATCCACGGCCGGACGCGTGCGCAGATGTACAAGGGCGAGGCGGATTGGTCCCTCATCGCCGAAGTGAAGAACAACCCGCGCATGCACATTCCGGTCTTCGGCAACGGCGACATCACCAGCCCGGAAAAGGCCGTGGAGCACCGGGAACGCTTCGGGGTGGACGGCATCATGATCGGGCGGGGCAGCATCGGTGCGCCCTGGTTTTTCCGGGAAGTGAAGCATTACATGGCCACGGGCGAGCACCACGCCCCACCGACGTTCGATGAGCGGGTGGAAGCAGTGACCACCCATTTTGAACGGAGTTTGGATTGGAAAGGGGAGCGCCTCGGCGTGGTGGAAATGCGCCGGCATTACGCGAATTACTTCAAGGGGCTGCCGGGCTTCAAGTCCCACCGTTTGGATTTGGTCACCCTCGATGATCCCGATGCGATTCGATCCAAATTGAAAGAAATCGCCCAGCTGTACGCAGGCTTCGAGCAGGAGGCGTAATCAGCGGGTCATTCGGCGGATCAGCAGCCGGACCATGAGGGCGGAACCGAGGCCGCCGATCACCGTCACCACAAGCGCAGTCCCCAGCACATCCCCCAGCGCGAGCCGCACGGGATAGGCCGGCACGATGGACCCTTCCAGTTTGACCCACCCGAAGTGCGCTTGCCCCAGTACGAGTAGCGTGCCCACGACCAGGCCCACACTGCCTCCGATTAGGTTGATGAGCAGCCCTTGCAGGGAGAACGCTTGCTCCAGCCGCGCCCCCGTCAGCCCCATCGCTTGCAGCACAGCGATGTCTTCGCGCTTGTCGAGCAGCAGCAGGGTCAGCGACGCCATGATGTTGAACGCCGCCACGACGAGGATGAAGCTCAGGATGATGAAGGTGGCCCATTTTTCCGCCCGGTTCGTCTTGGTAATCAGCGCGTTCTTCTCCGCGCGCGTCCGCAGCCGCGTTCCCTTCGGCAGTTGACGGACCAAATCCCGCACCGCCTCATCCACCTCCCATCCCGCCGCCACTTCGAGCTCAAACCGGCTCACTGCATCGGGCCGGTCGAACAGCTCCCGCCCGGCCTCCAGTGGCAGCAGCACATACCGGACATCCAAATCCGCGTTGATGGTGAACACGTCCACAGCCCAAGCCTCCACACTCCGCAGCGCCCGCTCCCGGTTGCGCACCAAGGATTTGCCGCGGATGGGCGCGCGCAATGTCACGAGGGACGCTTGATCGGAACGGGTGGTCGCCCCGAGGACGTTCCGGACGCCGAGCCCGAGGGTGATCGCGGGCATGTCATTCCACGACTCCGTCCACCGCCCGGAACGCAAGGCGCCTTCGACGGGGGTGATGGCCACAAAGGCGGTGTCGAACGCGAGGACGGACACGACCGCCGGTGAACCGCTCCGCAGCTGCGCCACCGCCTCGTCTTCGATGACTGGGGCCCAGCGGGAGATGGCGGACTGGCCATCGAGCCAAGCGCCGAGGGAGTCCGGCACCGTCGAGCCCTCTTCCGGAATGAGGGCGAGCTCGGCGTCCAACGTCCCGAAGAGCTCACTCACCACGTCCTCGATCCCGTTGAACGCGGAAAGGATGGCGACCATGGCCGCTGTCACTGCCGCGATGACGAACATGGAAATGCCCGAAATCAGGTGGATGAGGTTCCGCGAGCGCCGGCTGAACAGGTAGCGCCGGGCGAGCCGAATGGGCAGGTTCATGGGTGCAAGTTAACGGGATTTGGCCAGCAGTTCAGCGGCTTTTCGGCCCAAACCCGCGCCGATCGCCACCCCCATTCCGCCCAGCCTCACCGCCGCCACGGTGCCCGGCCCCACGGCCTTTAGCCACGGCTCCCGCACGGCCCCCACGCCCAGCAACCCCGTCCACGCATACTCCACCGGCACCCCCGCCGCCCCCGGCCACAGCCGCCCGAGCCACGCCCGCAACCGCGCGTCCGTCCCCGCCTCATCGAGCCCCCAATGCCGGCCGCCCCCGATGAGCAAGCGGCCATCCGGCAAGTGCCGCGCGTACACGTACCCGGCCTCGAGGTGGTAGGTCCCATCGGCGGCCGGTGCGGCCCCCTTCGCTGTCACCAGCACCCGGTTCGCCGCCGGCCGGGCGTCGGCCTCGGGCACCAGCTCCCGCGCGAAGGCATTCGTTGCCACGAGGCACTTCGGCGCATGCACGGTCCGTTCCCCCTCGCTTCCCCGCCGCACGACCAGCTCCACCGGCTCCCCGGCGGTCAACCGCCGCACCTCCACGCCCCGAACCACCTCAATGCCGTGCCCCCGCGCTTTTTCGAGCAGGGCCCGGTGCAACCGTCCCGTGTCCACCGCGCCTTCCAAGGGACTGGCATCCGCTACCAGGTCCGCTGCTAACCCGCGGCCTCCCGAAACCCGCTCGCGCCGAAACGTCTCCGCGCTGCCCGTCACGGGCGCCACCCAAGCGTTCAGGTCCCGGAGGGCTTCGAGGGCTACGGGGGACATGCCCGAACCGTCCGGCAGGTAGAGCGCATGGCTCCCGCACGGCACGTACCCGATGGCCGCGTCGCCGAGCCACGCCCGGAGCGTCTGCAATCCGTCCAGCCGTTGCCGCACAAGTTCTAGCGCAGCCGCGTCGCCCAAGTCGCGCCGGTCCTCCAGCAGCTCCGCGGGGCTCCCGAAGCAAGCGAACCCGGCGTTGCGCGTCGTGCCTCCGTCGCCGAAAGCCGATTTTTCAAACACGCCGATCCGCCACCGCGGATGCAGTTCCGCAAGCCGGCAAGCCGCTGACAACCCCACGATGCCGGCGCCGATCACGACCGCATCGTGGCCCTGCAAGTAGGTTTGGTCTTCCCAAAAACTGAATGCCATGCGCTAAAGGTATTCCGCAAGCGCGGCGTGGCCTAAATTGCCCACATGAATCGTTTTCCCTCCCTCGTCCTTGCCGCCGGAATCGTGCTTTCTGCGGCCTCAGCGAACGCTCAAACCGCCGGCACGCTCGACCCGACTTTCGGCGACGGCGGGCTGGTCATCAGCGCTCCGGTCAGCACGTCCTCCATGGACAATGCCCAGTGCGCGGCCGTGCGCGAAACCGGTGAAATCGTGTTTGCGGGCGTGTCGGGTTCGGCGAGTTCGTTCAGCATGACGGTCGGGCAGTTGCTGCCGGATGGGAGCTTGGACACGTCCTTCGGAACGGGCGGCGTGTCGACGTTTCCGTCGGCGGGCGGGTCGGGTTTTGCCTACGATTTGGAGGTGCTCGCGGACGGCAAGGTCCTCGTCTGTGGGGCGGTCAGTTTGACGGCTGCGAACACGGCTTTTGCGGTGTGGCGCTTGCTGCCGGATGGTACGCTGGACGCGACGTTTGCCGATGCGGGCGTCCTCGTCGTGGACCTCGATGCGAGCGAAGATTATGCCCGCGATTTGTGGGTCGATGAAGCAGGCCAAATCACAGCCGCAGGCGCCTCAAAGCAGCCCGAATCCACCTTCTACCGGAGCGCCCTCATCCGCTGCGACGCGAACGGCACCCTCCTGCCTGACTTCGGCACTGCCGGGGTCCAAATCTCACCCCTCGTCACCACCGAAAACCACGACATCCGAGGCGGCACCGTCGCTCCCGACGGCAGCATCTACCTCGTCGGCTACACCTCCATCAGCTGGGACACCCAAGCCGTGCTGATCCATTTCTCCTCCGATGGGGAGGTGGATCCGGACTTCGGTACCGCGGGCATTGCAACGGGTGACTTGGGCAGCCGTTATTTCGATGTGCACGTTGCGGGAGACCGCGTCTTGGTGGTCGGCGACGGCGATGGCGGTTCGACGGGCATCTTGCAGGCCTTCGACTTCACCGGTGCGATCGACCCGACCTTCGGCGCTGGCGGCACCACCGCCTTCAATGTGGGCGGCGCAAATGTCTTGTTGACCCTGGCCGAACAACCGGACGGCAAGCTCTTGGTAGGCGGTTCCGCGAGCACCGGGTTCTTGATGCGCGACTTCCTTGTGGCGCGATTGGACAGCGAGGGCATGCTGGATCCGGACTGGGGGGATGCGGGCATCACGGTGACGGTGGTCGGCCCGGGGTTTGAGGACGTCAACGATTTGGCCATCCAGCCCGACGGCCAAATCATCGCGGCCGGCTTTGCCCAAATCACCAACAACGATTTCGTTTTCGCCCGCTACCTCGCAGGCGAAATGGGAGCGGTTTCCGGTTGCACGGACGCCGACGCATGCAACTTCAATCCCCTCGCCACGGAAGAGGATGGCACGTGCTACAGCCCAGGGGATCCCTGCGACGACGGCGATGATTCAACTCAAAATGACACCATCAACGCCGATTGCGATTGCGTGGGTGAGCCGGTCTCGGTAACGGAGGCAGCGGCCGAGGTGTTCACCGCATTCCCGAACCCGGTTCAAGATGAACTGAACATTCAATTCAATTCGAATCAAGGCACTTGGGTGGTGACCCTGCACGGGTTGAACGGGCAGGTGGTGAAACGTGAAGAAGTTCGCGGTGCGTCTTGCATCTGGGACGTTAAGCAACTTCCCGCGGGCGCCTATTTGCTGACCGTTGAAGGCACCGATTTCCGAGCAAACCAGCAGGTGCTGATCCGCTGAATTCAGCCCTTCAGGGCCTGGTCGACGGCCTCGTAATAGTCGAGGCTGTCGTCGAGGTAGAAATTCAGCTCGGGGATGATGCGGACTTGCTTGCCGATGAGGTCGGCGAGGGCTTTGCGCACGCGCCATCCCTCGCTTCGAACGGCCTCGAGCGCGGCTTTTTTGTCCTGAACGGCCATGAAGCTCAAGTACACTTTTGCCAACCCCAAATCCGGCGCCATCCGCACCTGGGTTACGGTGATGAACAGCCCACCAAACCAGGCCGAAGACTGGCGTTGGAACAGGGAGCTCAGGTCGCGCTTGATCAGTTCAGCGACTTTTTCTTGACGGATGGAGGCCATGGGCAAAATTTCAGGGAGCAAAGGTAGGGCAGGCCTCAGAAGAGGAAGTTGTTGTAGGGGTAGCGCTTCATGTGGATCTCCTTGACGCGCTCGTAAAGGAGTTCCCGCAGTTCGTCGAGGCCTTCTTTTGTGTGGGCGGAAATGAAGGCGGTTTGCACGCCGTTCCGCTCGTAGCGCTCGCGGATGCCCGCGATTTGTTCGGCGCGGGTAAGTCCCACCAAGGCGTCTTCTTCCAGCTGGTCGATCTTGTTGAAGAGCAGCAGGGTGGGGGCGTCTGCGCTCCCGATTTCGGCCAAGGTGGCGTTGACCACGGCGAGGTGGTCTTCGAATTGGGGGTGCGACACGTCGATGACGTGGATGAGCAGGTCGCTTTCGCGCGTTTCGTCGAGGGTGCTTTTGAAGCTCTCGATGAGCTGGTGGGGCAGCTTGCGGATGAAGCCGACCGTGTCGCTGAGGAGGAACGGCAGGTTCTGCAGCACGACCTTGCGCACGGTGGTGTCGAGCGTGGCGAAGAGCTTGTTTTCGGCGAAGACGTCGCTTTTCGACAGCAGCGTCATCAGCGTGCTCTTGCCGACGTTGGTGTAGCCGACGAGGGCGACGCGCACGAGGGCACCCCGGTTGCTCCGTTGGGTGGCCATCTGCTTGTCGATTTGGCCCAAATCCCGCTTCAACTTCGCAATCCGATCCCGAATGATCCGGCGGTCCGTCTCAATCTCCTTCTCCCCAGGCCCCTTCATCCCGATGCCCCCCTTCTGCTTCTGCAAGTGCGTCCACATGTTCGTCAAGCGCGGCAGCAGGTACTGGTATTGAGCGAGTTCCACCTGCGTCTTCGCATGGGCCGTCCGGGCGCGCTGGGCGAAGATGTCGAGGATCAAATTCGGGCGGTCGAGGATCTTCACTTCGGGCATTTCGGCCTCGATGTTGCGCAGCTGCCGCGGGTTCAGCTCGTCGTCGAAGATGACCATGTCGATGCCCTGCTCCTCGACGTACTCCTTGATCTCCGCCAACTTGCCCGATCCGATGAAGGTGCGGGTGTCCGGCTTGTCAAGGGCCTGCGTAAAGATGCGGCGGGTATCGGCCGAGGCCGTGGTGGCGAGGAAGGCCAATTCGTCCAGGTACTCATCGAGCTCCTCCCGGGTGGTGTACCCCGTCAGCAGCCCCACGAGCACGCACGTTTCCGCGACGGGAGCCGTGCTTTTCGCTTGTTTCTTCTCAATCATTCGGCCGCGAGGAAGGTGTCGAGGTAGGCGGCGATGCCCGCGATTTCGGCGTCATTCAGGACGTCCTTCTGCGGGGGCATGAGGCCTTTGCCGTAGCGGATGATGCGCTCGCGTTCCGCTGGGTTCATCTTCGAGGTGGTCAAATCGGGGGCGCCGGTGCGGCCGAGCTTGCCGTCGTTGCCGTGGCAGAGCGCGCATTTTTGCTCGTAGCCTTTTTGGGCCAAATCCAAAGGAATCGGCTCCACATCCGCGTGCTGCCCCCCTTCACTTCCACAAGCCCCCAAGGCGCCTGCCAACACCCCCGCCCACACAAATCGCAGCTTCATCAGAACCAGCCGTACGCTTCAAATCCCGGGCGGAAAGGCCACGGAATGCTCGCCACGATGAGGATGAGGGCGAAGGTGAACCAAATCTGCTGCTTCCGGTACTTGCTCTGGTCGGTCGTCGCCCGCTTCGCCAAGCTGTGGCCCAACGTGGCGAACACAATGGCCACCAGCATCCCGGTCAGGTGCTCCACTGCGAAAAACCGCAAGACCCCGTTGCTCATCACGTCCGGCTGCTTGAAGAGCGCCACGCCGTTCTGCCCGAGGAAATACAGCGCGAGGCCGACCACGAGCTGCACGTGCAGCGCGATCATGGTAAACAGCCCCCGTTTCCGTGCACCTTCGGTGAAGCTGCCGCTGCCCGTGAAGGCGCCGATGACGGTGATGACAAGCAAAATCAAGGCGACCCAACGGAGGGCGCTGTGGAGGTGGGTGAGTCCGATGATCATGGGCCAAAGATAATGCGGTAAAACGCACAACACCCCGGAGCGAGGCCCCGAGGTGTTGCATGAAATTCGAGTCCGGGTCGGGTTACACGACGCCTTGGTCGATCATGGCGTCGGCGACCT
>JALQTD010000048.1 GCA_023264155.1 Flavobacteriales bacterium
GGCGCTGGGGCTGGCGCTCGCGGCGGCCGGGGCGGTCGGGGCACAAGCGGGTTGGACGGGCGGGTTGCCAATCCGGGATTTGGGGCCGCGCGTGATGAGCGGGCGGGTCGTGGATTTGGCAGTCCGTCCGGGAGGTGGAGCGGAATTTTATGTGGCGTACGCGACCGGGGGGGTGTTTCACACGGCGAACCACGGGACGAGCTTCGAGCCGGTCTTTGACCATGCGGCCACCACAGCCGTGGGGTGCGTGGCAGCGGACTGGGAGCGCGGCCGGTTGTTCGTCGGCACCGGGGAAGTGAATTCGTCGCGGAGTTCGTACGCCGGGAGCGGGGTGTATCGGAGCGACGACGGCGGGGCGACGTGGACCTGCTTGGGCTTAGCGGAAACGCATCACATCGGGCGCATCGTGTTGCATCCGGACCGGCCCGAGGTCATTTGGGTGGCTGCGGCCGGCCCGTTGTACAGCGCGAACGAGGCGGGTGGCATTTACCGGAGCGAGGACGGCGGGGTGCATTGGGAACACGTGCTCAAGGGAGCGGCCGGCATCGACCTCATCGCCGACCCATCGGATCCGGACCACCTGTACGCTGCGCTTTGGGACCGGACCCGGCGGGCGTGGGACTTCACGGAATCGGGGCCCGGGAGTGGCGTGTGGGAGTCGCGCGACGGGGGCCGGACGTGGACGGACCTCACCGAGCGGGGCGGGCTGCCGGAGCGGGCGAAGTTGGGGCGGATGGGTTTGGCCTATCACACTGACAGCGAGCAGCTTTACGTCTTGCTGGATGACCAAACCCCGTTGCCCGCAGACCCGCGTGAAGGCCTGAGCCCGAGCGATTTCAGGGCGATGAGCACCCGCAAATTCGCGCGGCTCGACACCGCCCAACTGCGCAGCTATTTCGACGAGTTCAGCATCGACCTCGCCCTCGATTCGGTGCAGCAAGTCATCGCCAGTGGCGAGCTCCCCCCGTCCGCACTGGCGGATTACGTGACGGATGGCAACCGGGCGCTGTTCGACGCCGGCGTGGTCGGCGCCTCCGTTTACCGCTATGACGGGACGTGGCAGCGTACCCACGACGAACCCCTCGAAGACGTGTGCTACACCTACGGATATTACTTCGGACTCATCGAAATCGGTGCGGATGGCAGCCTGTACATCGCCGGCGTGCCGCTCCTCAAATCCACCGACGGCGGGGCCACTTGGCAGGGCATCAATGCGCCCAACGTCCACGTGGACCACCACGCGATTTGGGCCAATCCGGAACAACCCGACCACCTCATCAACGGCAACGACGGCGGGGTGAACATCAGCTGGGACGGCGGCGCGCACTGGCTCAAATGCAACCACGCATCGGTCGCCCAATGCTACGCCATCGAGCTGGATGACGCCGAACCGTACAACGTGTACGTCGGGCTGCAAGACAACGGGGTGTGGGTCGGTCCTTCCGACTACGAGCCGTCCATGGGCTGGCACAACAGCGGGCGCTACCCGTGGGAAGAACTCGGCGGCGGGGACGGCATGCAGATCGAAGTGGATCCGCGCGACCCCAATCGGGTGTACTTCGGGTCGCAGTTCGGTTGGTACCAGCGGCTCGACCGCGTGGAGGGCGAACGGCTCGACATCCATCCCCAACACGCCCTCGGCGAAACGCCGCTGCGGTGGAATTGGCAGACGCCGATCTGGGTTAGCCGCCACGCGCCGGACACGGTGTACATCGGGGCGAACAAGGTCTTCCGGTCGGTGGATGCCGGGGAAGAATGGGAGGCCATCAGCGGGGATTTGACCCGGGGCGGCCGGCCGGGGGATGTGCCGTATGGCACGCTGACCTCGTTCCACGAGAGTCCGATCACCCGCGGCCGGTTGGCGGTGGGGTCGGACGATGGGCGGTTGCACGTCTCGCTCGATGATGGGGCGACGTGGGAGGAGCGGGCGTTGCCGGTGGACACGTTTTGGGTCAGCGAGGTGCTGTGGAGTGCGCATGCGGAGGACCGGTTGTTCGTGGCGCTGAACGGTTACCGCTGGGACGAATTCGCGCCGCACCTGTACCGGAGCGAGGACGCGGGGGTGACGTGGGAGCCGCTGCACGCGGGGTTGCCGGAGGAGCCGGTGAATGCCGTGTGCGAGAGCGCGGACCATGCGGATCACCTGTTCGTGGGGACGGATGGCGGGGCGTATGCGAGCTGGGATGCGGGGGCCACGTGGGCGGTTGCGCAGCCGGATTTGCCGCGGGCGCCGGTGCACGATTTGGCTTACCAGGCGCGCGAGCAGGAGCTGGTCATCGGCACGCATGGCCGGTCGGTTTGGGCGCTCGAGTTGGGCATTTTCGCCGAGCAGCCGGTGGATGCAGGCCAAACCACCCTCCTCCCTCCCGACACGATCACCCACCGCGACGATTGGTCCCCCCGCGGCTGGCGGTGGGGCAAGCAAACGCCCCGAACGGCCTCCACGTGGGCCTTCCTTCCCACCCCGGGCGAAGCCGTCCTCGAGGTGCGGGATGCGGAAGGCATGCTCATCGCCACGGAGGCCTTCGCCGATCGCCCGCGCGGCTGGCAGCACCTCGAGTTTGCACTCGAACGGGATGACGAGACGTGGCAACCGGGCGACTACACCTGGACCCTTCGCGGCCCGGACGGCGGGACAAGCGCCGCCGTTCCGTGGGTCATGAAAAGCGAGTAGAAGCAGCTTGGTCAGCTCCCGAACAGCCCCACTCGGGTGCGCAGGTGCTTCTGGGATTCACATTGTGCGACGCAATATTCGGCGACATCCGCACGGCTGATGGCGCGTGTGGGCATCCCGCGGTGGAATTCCGTCTCCACCCGGTATTGGCCGGATGCCGGCGTGTCGAGCAATTGGCCAGGCCGTACAAGGGTCCATGCCAAATCGGAATCCGCAACAAGCTCCTCCATCCGCGTCTTGTCCGCATACACGTCCTTGAGCAGAAACCGCAGCAGCAAGCGAACGATGAACGGAGCAGCTTGCGCGCTTTCTCCGGCTCCAAATCCAGTGATCAACAGCACCGGAACGCGCGCATCGCAATCCCGTTTCATGTTGAGCAGAACGCGGGCGAAATCCGAAAACAGGGTCGTCTTTTCCGTGTTCTTCCTGGTCCCCAACGCCACCACCACGGCTTCAGCACCCTCCAAGGCCCGCTCAAGGACCTCGGGATCCAAGGCATCCCCTTGCACCGGGTTCACACCCTCCCAGTCCGGGCCCGCCATGGCCGATCGCGCCAGTGCGGTCACCTCGTGGCCCCTGCGCACCGCACATGCAACCACCTGCCTTCCCACTCCTGCCGATGCCCCTACGACGGTTATCCTCATGCCATGAACAATTGATTCAGGGTAAGTTACGGAATGGTTTTTTCATTTCGTGCTGCGGAGAGACGCAGGGATGATGCACACCGGGATGGGATCCATCTTGTGACGGTTTGCCCGGTGGAGGCGCGTGTAGATGGCGTGGACCTCGGCGGCGCGGCCCGTCAGGGTGGATGGGTCGCCGGTGAAGGCCATGGCGGCCTCGAGTTCGGGGTAGGTGGCGCCGATTTGGTCCTCATCGGTGCGGTCATCGCCCCACAGGCCATCCGTCGGAGCGGCCTGCTGGATGGACGCGGGCACGCCCAAAGCCGCGCCCAACGCGAACACCTCGGTCTTCACCAGGTCCGCAATCGGGCTCAAATCCACGCCGCCATCGCCGTACTTCGTGTAAAATCCGACCCCGAAATCCTCCACCTTGTTGCCCGTTCCCGCCACGAGGGCGCGGCGCTCCTGAGCCAAGGTGTACAAGGCAGTCATGCGCAGCCGCGCCCGAGCGTTCGCAAGCGCCAGAAAACGAACCTCCTCGTCGGCGTGCGCTGGGACCGCGGCCGTCAGGGCATCGAAGACGGCGGTCAAGTCGACGCGCTCGCGGGTGAAATTCGGGTGGTGCGCGCCGAGGTGCGCGAGGTGTTCTTGCGCCCGCGAAACCTGCGACGCCGCCTGGTGAATGGGCAACTCAACCCCGGTCACGGGCAGCCCTGTTAAGGCACACAACGTGGACGTCACCGCGGAATCGATGCCCCCCGACACACCGACCACAAAGCCGTTCACCCCGGCTCGCTCCGCGTAGTCCCGCAACCACGTGACGATGTGGTCGATGACCGCCTTCGAATTGAACCCTTCCATCTTCAAAACATCAACCCCACAGAAAACTGAAGGAACCCGGTCTTGCCTTTCATGTTGACTGCATCGGGCTCCGTGACCGTGCCTTCTGTAGCGATGTAGGCACCGCTGGCATCCACTGGCAGGCCCGAGGTGTTCGTGCGCACGATCTCCAAATCGGTGAACTGGTTCGCGAGCCCCATGTTGTAGGTCAGCCCCATGCAGATGGCGGTTTTACCGAGGAGGGACCGCTCCGCGCCCAAGCCCACGATCAAGGCCGGACGGAAAAAGCGGGTGTTCGCCTCAAAGTTCTTGCGCAGCGGATCGGCATCGCCAAGGTCCAGGACGATGGGCGTCCAATGCCCCGTGGAGTCCTGGGACCAAGCCGGCGCGGTGCGCTCGTCCACCTCCGCGCGAACGTTGATGCCGAGCCCCAGCCCGAACTGACCGTAATACGTGGTGTACCCGATTTCCTTCGTCCGCATTTTGAAGGTGAGCGGCACTTCCACGTATTGGTTGCGGACGCCCCATTTGACGTAGCCGATGTTTGCCGTATCGGTCACGGCGTAGTGCTCGATGTAGCCGCCCGTGTGGAAGACGTTCACGCCCGAACCGATGGCGTAGGTGTCGGTGAACTTCCAGTCGAAGATGAACTGGTAGCCGAAGCGGACGGCCGCCTCGATGGGCTCGTGCGAGTAGTCGCGGGAGATGCCGTGGCTCACATTGGGGGCGAGCGCCAGTCCGAGGTGGACATCGTTCTGGGCTGAGGCGGAACCCCACACCATCAGGGCACACCAAGCCCCGAGCAATCGTCGTTTCTGTATCATCTTTGCGCCTGCTATTGGCTCAAAACTAACGCACCTTTCGACGCGATGCACGACGATCCCAAGCCGTTACCAACAACCGGGCGGTCCAAAACCCGCCGCGGCCTGCTCTTCACCGCAGCCCTCGTCCTCATCGCGGTAGCGCTGTATTTCATGCGGATCCCGAGCGATCCGTGGGGCGTGGACCCCGACGCGGTGGCGTTGGATTTCGAGGTCATCGACGCGGTGACCCCGGTGGCGGCGTTGCTGGAGGTGCCACTCGCGCCCGATGCCGAGGCGTGGGATGCGCTGCGGGAGGCGTGGGGCGGGTTCACCGTGCTCTACACCGAGGACCTGCTGCAACTCGGACCGGCGTCGATGGACACGACCTATGCCGCCCTGGTCCGCTTTGCACAGCACCCCGACATCGCGGCCACGTTCGCGGCCATCGACACGACGAGTGCAGCCGCCACGGACGCCGCCGCAGCCCAGCTCGAGCGGAGTTTCAAGCGGTTCCACGCCCATTTTCCAGCGGACCCCGTGCCCGCACTGGTGTGGATGAACAGCGCTTTCAACTATGCGGTGTACCCCACGCCGGAGTACCTCGCGGTGGGGTTGGACTGGTTCCTCGGGGCCGATCACCCCATCGTCGGGAAGCTGGCGCCGGAGGTGTTTCCGGGCTATTTGCGGGCGCGGATGGACGCGGAGTACCTGGCGGCCGATGCGCTGCGGGGCTGGCTGCTCGTGCATTTCGCGGAGCGCTACCACCGCTCGGAGACGTGCGCGGACGAGCTGCTGTTCTGGGGCAAGGTCCTGTTCGTGTTGGACCAGTTAGCGCCCGAGTTGGCGGACCGGGTGTGGATGGACTGGACGACGGACCAAATGAACTGGGCGGTGGAAAACGAGCGCGCGGTTTGGCTTGAACTCCAGCCGCAATCCATCCTCTTCGAACGGGACTTCGGGCGGTACAACCGCTGGTTCGTGGAAGGCCCCTTCACCCGGGCAGCCAACATCCCGCAACAAAGCCCTGACCGGCTCGGCGCTTGGATGGGCTACCGCATCGTCGCCGATTACATGGCCGCCAACCCCGAGCTCAGCCTCCGCGACCTCCTCGAAATCAAGGACCCCACCCCCGTCCTCAAGGCGTACCGCCCCGACCGCTGAGCCCCTACCTTTGCCGCATGGAAACCTCCACCATCCAAATCGTCGTCGAGAAGGACGAAAACAGCATCCCCGAGCGCATCAACTGGAGCGCCGATGACCAAGGCATCGTGAACCGCGAAGCGCGCGCCATCGCCCTCGGGTTGTGGGACGACCTCGACGGGGTGCCGATGGGACTGCAGCTTTGGACGAAAAAGATGACGGTCGAGGAGATGCACGCCTTCACCGCCGGCACGCTCATGCAGCTCGCCGACACCTTCGAGCGCGCCACCTCCGACAAGGACCACGCCGACGCCATCCGCATGTTCACGAAGGAACTCGCGAAGCGGCTGCGCGTCCCCGGCGCCGAAGGTTAAAAATCGACCGTGGCGTTCGTCGTCGCAATGAACTGCAGCAACTCTTCGCGCCCCGCCCCGTCCACGCCGCTCGTGGCGAAAACCGGCGGCATGCGGTGCCATTGCTTGAGCATCTCCGCCTCATAGCGGGGCAAGAAGCCGGCTTTCTCCTCGAGGTTCAGCTTGTCGAGCTTGGTGAACACCAGCACGAACGGCATGCTGTTCTCCCCCATCCACGCCATAAACTCCAGGTCGATCTTCTGCGGCGGGTGGCGCGCATCGACCAGCATCATCACGCACACCAGGTTCTTCCGCCCGAGCAGGTATTGCTCCGTCGTCTTCGCCCACTTCGACCGGTCTTTCTTGCTCACCTTCGCGTAGCCAAACCCCGGCAAATCCACCAAATACCAGCTCTCCGCCGGCACGTCCGGATTGATGACGAAGTGGTTGATGAGCTGCGTCTTGCCCGGCGTTCCCGAGGTTTTCGCCAAGGTGCGCCGGTTCACGAGCATGTTGATCAGCGACGACTTGCCCACATTCGAACGCCCGATGAACGCGTATTCGGGACGGTCCATCGGCGGGCACTCCTTCGGGTGCGCACTGCTCTTGACAAACTCCGCCTTGAGCCCTTCCATCACGCCTTCGCGATTCCCCGCGCGTCGTACCACGCCGACAGCAACCGGTTGAACTCGGCCGGGTGCTCCATCATCGGCGCGTGCCCGCACTGGTCAATCCAGAACAAATCGCTGTCCGGGAAGCCCGCGTGGAACTCTTCGGCCACTTCCGGCGGGGTGATCACATCGTTCCGCCCCCAAATCAAGCACACCGGCAAGTCCATCTTCGGCAGGTCTTTCGCCATGTTGTGGCGGATGGCCGATTTGGCGATGGCCAGGATGCGCAACACCTTCTCTCGGCTGTTCACCGCCTCGAAGCACTCGTCGACGAGTTCCTCGGTGGCGTGTTTCGGATCGTAAAACGTGACCGCCACTTTTTCGCGGATGAAGGTTTTGTCCTCTCGGCGCGGGAAGCTGTTGCCGAAGGCGTTTTCGTAGAGGCCGCTGCTCGCCGTGAGCGTGAGCGACGCCACCTTCTCGGGGTGCTTCCGCGTGTAGATGAGCCCGACGTGGCCGCCGAGGCTGTTGCCGAGCAGGTGCACGCGGTCGAGGCCCATGGCTTCTACGAAACCGGCGATGTGCTCGGCGATGGATTTGGCACTGGTGCTCAGCAGCGGCAGCTCATAAATGGGAAGGATGGGGATGATGACCCGGAAGCGCGGCGCGAAATGCGTGCGCACCTCCTCGAAGTTGCTCAAGGCGCCGAACAGCCCATGCAGCAGCACGAGCGGCTCCCCTTGCCCACTCTCCACGTAGCGGTAATCGCCGAGTTCTTGAATCGCATGTTCCATGATTCACAAAGGAAACGCATAGCTCGCCATTTCCGCCGGCCCACTTTCTGAGTTTTCACAAGCCTGTTGATAACATGTTGAAAGCCAAAACACCCCACTTTCCCCCACTTTTTCAACCCCGCGCCAATTGCGGGTTTTGAACACACAACCCTTGATGACTTTTCCACAATGGGGGAGAAAGTGTCAAATCGTGGGAGAAAGTGGGAAAACTTGGGTAATTTTGAAATGAGAAAAACCCACCATGCTCAATCTGCTCGGAGAATACACCTGTAAAGTCGACGCGAAGGGACGCGTGTCCTTTCCTTCGCGGCTGCGCAAGCAGCTCGACGGGGTGTTGCACCACGGGCTGGTCCTCAACCGGGACATTTTTGAGAAGTGCCTCGTCCTCTATCCCAAACCAGAATGGGACAAAGTGAATGCGGAGATGGCGCAACTGAGCCGGTACAACCGCAAGCACCAGCAGTTCCAGCGGATGTTCATGAAGGGCGCCACCGCAGTTGAACTCGACGGCGCAGGCCGGATCAGCCTCCCCGCCTTGCTCATGCAATACGCCGGGGTGGACTTGAAGGAGGACAACGAGATCATCATCTCGGGCTTGGGTGAGAAACTGGAGATTTGGAACAAGGCCGCTTATGAAGCGCAGGTTCTGGGAGACGACATCGACTTCGGGGATTTGGCGGAAGACGTGCGCGGCGACATCGAACCGGAGGCGTGATGGAAGGAACGACCTACCACGTACCCGTGATGCTCGAGCCTTGCCTTCACGGGCTGGCGCTCGAATCCGAGCGCGCGGGCGGCCGGAACTTTGTGGACGTGACCTTTGGGGGCGGTGGGCACAGCCGGGCCATCCTTGACCGCATGGGGCCGGAGGACCGGTTGTGGGCGTTCGACCAGGATCCTGACGCCCAAGCGAACGCCCTCAACGACGAGCGGTTCACGTTGATTCCACAGAACTTTCGGTACGCTCGGAACTTTTTGCGGATGCACGGGGTGACGGAGGTGCATGGGCTGCTGGCGGACCTCGGGGTGTCGTCGCACCAGTTCGATGCGGGGGAGCGCGGGTTTTCGACCCGAGCCGACGCACCGCTCGACATGCGGATGAATCCTGGGGCGGGGGTGTCGGCGGCTGAATGGATTGCGGGCGCCACCGTGGAGGAATTGACGCGGGTTTTTCGGTTGTACGGGGAACTGAAGCGGCCGGACAAGGCGGCCTGGGCAGTGAAGGACAAGGAGGTGCGGACGACCGGGGAGCTGAAAGCGGTTTTGGGCCACCTCGCGCCCCGCGGAAAGGAGAACAAGTTCATGGCGCAAGTCTTTCAGGCCCTGCGGATTGAGCTCAACGACGAGCTCGGTGCGCTGCGGGAACTGCTGAAGCAATGCACGGCCATGATGCCGGAAGGTGGTCGGCTCGTGGTCATGTCGTACCACAGCCTCGAAGACCGGCTCGTGAAGCACTTCATGCGCTCGGGCAACTTCGACGACCAAGTGGAACGCGACCTGCGCGGCGCCATCCTCGCGCCCTTCCACCCCATCACCCGCAAAGCCACCGTGGCCGACGAGGCGGAACAAGCCAGCAACCCCCGTTCGCGGAGCGCCCGATTGCGGGTCGCGGAACGCACGGCAATCCCTGCGCAATCATGAAGTTCTTCCGCCGTCGCCAAGCCGCTCAGCAGCAACCGCCTCAACCGGAACCCCGCGTCAACCGCTTCAAGGAAACGCCCGTGGACCCCGAAGTCGCGGAAGCACCAGCAACCGAAGCAGCGCCGAAAAAACCCCGGAGCAACCCGTGGGCGGACAACATCCGGGATTTGTTGAGCGGCGAGTTCCTCATCCGGGAGGGCGCCCTTGCCCAAGCACCCTACCTCTTGTTTATCAGCATGTTGCTCGTGACCTACGTGTCCATCGGCTACTATTATGAGCACCTCGAGCGTGAGCGCCAAACCACGGAACGCCGCCTCGAAGAGCTCCGCTCCGAATACAAGACCCTGCAGGCGGAGTTTGAAACCCAGCTCCAGCAGAGCCAAGTGGAGCAGAGCATGGCGGACTTGGGCCTCGTACAACCCGTCGAAGCCCCCTACCTCATTCAAGTTGCACCCCGCGAAAGCGACGCCCAATGAGCACGCAAGAACGCATCTTCTCGACCGCTTCGTGGCTGGTCTTCAGCATGTTGCTCTTGATCGGGGTCGGCATCGTGGGCCGGGTGGTCTACATCCAGAGCTACGAATTCGAACGGTGGCAGGCGGAGGGCGAGTCGTTCAATGCCCAAATCCGCTCCATCGAGCCCAGCCGCGGCCAGATTTTTTCGTCGAACGGCAGCGTGCTCGCCACGTCGGTTCCCGTTTACGAGTTGCGGTGGGACAGCCAAGTGGAACGCTTCGACGCACAGGATTTTGATGCAGCGCTCGACAGCTTGAGCCACGGGTTGGCGCGGATCATCGGCACCCGGAGCGCAGCGGAGTACAAAACGCGGCTGCGCAAGGCGCGGCAGCGGGGGGCGCGTTATGAGCTGTTCGGCCGGGATTTGTCCTACCTCCAAATGAAGGAGCTGAAGGAGCTGCCGTTCATCCGCAAAGGGCGGCTCGGCAGCGGTTTCATGTTCATCAAAGAGGACAAACGCCTGAAGCCCTTCGGCGCGCTCGCCGCTCGGACCATCGGCATCCACCGCGAAGAAAACCGGGTCGGCATGGAAGCCAGTTGGAACGAAGCGCTGCAGGGCGTGGAGGGGCAACAGCTGCAAATGCGGGCCAGCGGCGGGGTGTGGATCCCGGCCACCGAAGACTACGTCGTGGAACCGCAAGACGGCCTCGACCTCGTGGCAACCATCGACATGCACCTCCAAGACGTGGCTTCGCGCGCCCTCGAAAAGCAGCTCGTCAAGCACAACGCGGCTTGGGGCACGGTGGTCCTGATGGAAGTGGCCACCGGCCGCATCCGGGCCATCGCCAACCTCACCCGGGACGGCAACGGCAAGGACCTCCAAGGCGCCGCTCCGAAATACTACGAGTCCTACAACCATGCCATCGGCACGGCCGTCGAGCCGGGCTCCACCTTCAAGCTCGCCACCCTGATGGCGGCCATGGAAGCCGGCCTGTCCCCGGAAACCGTCATCGCCACCGGCAACGGCGTCACCAGCTTCTACGGCAAGAAGATGCACGACTCGAACTACGACCGCGGCGGACACGGCGACCTCTCCATCGAAGAGGTGTTCGAGGTCAGCTCGAACGTGGGAACCGCGCTCGCCATCCAGCAAACGTTCGGTGAGCAACCGCAGGCCTTCCTCGACGGGTTGGCCGCCATCGGGTGCGCTGAGCCGACGGGGATTGCCCTTGCGGGCGAGGCGCAACCGAAGGTCTACCGGGAGGTGGGCGCCGACCGCTGGTCGAAGCTGAGTTTGACCCAGATGGCGATCGGTTACGAGGTGACGCAAACGCCGCTGCAGTCGCTGGCTTTGGTGAATGCGGTGGCGAACGGAGGCCAAATCCTGCAACCGCAACTCGTCGAGTCCCTCGAACGCAACGGCCGCACCGTCGAAACCTTCGCCCCCCAAGTCCTGAACCCCGCCGTCTGCTCCCCGACCACCCTCGCCACCTGCCGGCGCATGATGGAACGGGTGGCGGCGCCCGGCGGCAACGGCACGGCGAGCCCCATCTTCCGGCACAGCCCCTACCGCGTGGCCGGGAAAACCGGCACCGCCTGGATCGCCGGCCCCAACGGTTACGACGGCCGCTACCGGGCCTCCTTTGCCGGGTACTTCCCCGCCGACGCGCCCAAATACTCCTGCATCGTCGTCATCGCCGACACCCGCTCCGGGTATTACTACGGCAGCACCATCGCCTGCCCCGTCTTCAAGGACCTCGCCGACAAGGTGTACGCCACCGACCCGTCGCTGCACCCCGCCACGGAGGGCAACTTCGCGGACGCCCCGCACCTTCCCGGCGCGAAAGACGGCGCGAAAGTCGACCTCCTGACCTTGTACGCGAACTGGGACGTCCCTTACACGGAGGCGGAGCCGACCGGCGATTGGGTGCGGGCCACCACGGGCGCTGACACGGTCGCGATCCGCTCCCTGCCCATCCCGGCAGCGGCGGTTCCGGACGTGCGGGGTTTGGGCCTCCGCGATGCCCTCTACCTCCTCGAAAACGCCGGACTCCGCGTATCGACCAACGGCATCGGCACCGTCCGCCAACAAAGCATCGCCCCGGGCACCGCGCTCCGCGGTTCGGGCACCATCCACCTCGAGCTCTCATGAAACTCCTGAAAGACATCCTCTACGGTTGCCGCCTCCGCGAAGTGAACGGACCGACCCACGTCGCCATCGAGGACGTGGCGTTTGACAGCCGCGCCGTGAAGCCGATGGGGCTGTTCGTGGCGGTGCCGGGCACGCGGGTGGACGGCTTCGATTACATCCCGCAGGCCGTGGAGCGGGGCGCGATTGCGGTCGTGGCCGAGCGCTTGCCGGAGGAGCGCGCGGAGGGGGTCACGTACGTGGAGGTGAACGATGCCACGAAAGCTTTAGGCCAAATCGCCGCCGCCTTCTTCGACTACCCCAGCCGCGAGATGCGCATTGTGGCAGTGACCGGCACGAACGGCAAGACGACGACGGTGACGCTGTTGCACCAGCTGTTTCGGGCTTTGGACCGCAAAACGGGCCTGCTCAGCACGGTCGAAAACCGGATCAACGACCGGGTCGTGCCTTCGACGCACACCACGCCCGACGCCCTGCAAATGCAACGGCTCTTCCGCGAAATGGCCGATGCCGGCTGCAAATTCTGCTTCATGGAAGCCAGCTCGCACAGCATCCACCAGCACCGGCTCGCCGGCACGGAACTCGCGGGCGCCGTCTTCAGCAACATCACCCACGACCACCTCGACTACCACAAGACCTTCAACGGCTACCTGCAAGCGAAGCGAGGGCTGTTCGACATGTTGCCCGCCCAGGCCTTCGCCCTCATCAACCGGGACGACCGCCACGCCGACGACCTCGTGGCCGGCTGCAAAGCGCGGGTGCACGACTACGCGGTGACGGCCATGGCCGACTACCGGGCGCGGGTCGTCGAGAACACGCTGCAAGGGCTGCACCTGTTCATCGACGGACACGACCTGTACTCGCGGCTGATCGGCGGCTTCAACGCCTCGAACCTGCTCAGCGTGTACGCCGTGGCCCGGGAGCTGGGCTTCGAAACGCTCGACATCATGACCGCCCTCTCGCTCCTCAAGCCGCCTCCGGGCCGGTTCGAGCAGGTGAACGTGGGCGGCGACGTGACGGCCGTGGTGGATTACGCCCACACGCCCGACGCGCTCGAGAACGTATTGAAGACGATCGCCTCGTTCCGGGCCGGCGATACGCAGGTCATCACGGTGGTGGGCTGCGGAGGCGACCGGGACAAGACGAAGCGGCCGGTCATGGCCCGGGTGGCGGCGGAGCTGAGCGACCGGGCGATTTTGACCTCGGACAACCCGCGCAGCGAAGACCCCGAAGCCATCCTCGCCGACATGAAAGCCGGCCTCGACCCCATCCAAGCCCGCAAGGCCGTCAGCATCGCCGACCGCCGCGAAGCCATCCGGATGGCCGCCGCCCTCGCCCGGCCGGGGGACATCGTCCTCGTCGCCGGCAAGGGCCACGAAACGTACCAAGAAATCCAAGGCGTGCGCCACGACTTCGATGACCGCGTGGTCGTCGCGGAGGCGTTTGGCCTGAACAACGCCGCCCACTGAGATGCTGTACCACCTCTTCACCTGGCTCGACCAAGCCTACGACCTCCCGGGCGCCGGCCTCTTCCAATTCGTCAGCTTCCGCGCGGCGATGGCCCTGGTGACCTCGCTGCTCATCGGCATCGGCGTCGGCAAGCGCATCATCGGTTGGCTCCAGCTCAAGCAAGTCGGCGAAATCGTCCGCAACCTCGGGCTCGAAGGCCAAATGCAAAAGCAAGGCACCCCGACCATGGGCGGCCTCATCATCCTCGCGGCCATCCTGGTCCCCACCCTGCTGTTCGCCGATTTGACCAGCATTTACACCCAGCTCATGCTGCTGGTGACGGTGTGGCTCGGCACCATCGGCTTCATCGACGATTACATCAAGGTGTTCAAGAAGAACAAGGACGGGCTGGCGGGCAAGTTCAAGGTGGTGGGCCAAATCGGAGTCGGCCTCATCCTGGGCGCCGTCATGGTTTGGCACCCCGACATCACCATCAAGGACCACGTGGACCGCACCACGCTCGGTGAGGTCGTGGAGATGACGGCGGTGGACGGGACGACCTTTGAGGTGTTCGACGCTGCGGGAGGCGAAGTGGTTTGGGAGGCGAAAAAGTCGAGCACCACGACCATTCCGTTTGTGAAGGCCAACGCCTTCGATTACGCTTGGCTCGTGGGCTGGATGGGCGATTGGGCGCTCGATTACGTGTGGGTCGTGTTCATCCTGCTAGTCATCGTCATCGTGACGGCCGTTTCGAACGGGGCGAACTTGACGGACGGCATCGACGGGCTCGCGACGGGCACCAGCGCCATCATCGGCATCGCGCTCGCCGTGCTCGCCTACGTCGGATCGAACGCCATCATGAGCGGCTACCTGAACATCATGTACATCCCGGGTTCGCAAGAGCTCGTGGTGTTCATCGCGGCCTTTGTCGGGGCGTGCGTCGCGTTCCTGTGGTACAACGCCTTCCCGGCGCAGGTCTTCATGGGCGACACGGGCAGCTTGGCGCTCGGCGGCATCATCGCGGCCTTCGCCATCCTGATCCGCAAGGAGCTGCTGATCCCGGTGCTGTGCGGCATCTTCCTCATCGAGAACGTGAGCGTCGTGCTGCAGGTGGCGTATTTCCGCC
>JALQTD010000049.1 GCA_023264155.1 Flavobacteriales bacterium
TGCTGAATCGAATGACGGCAACTACGAAGTGGCCCTAGGCCATGTAGATGAAGCGTTGATCCGATTTGAGCGAATTTCCGATAGCACTTATGTTCGCCGTTGCCTGATTACCAAGGGCCAACTTCACGGGTACCTGTTTCAGCACGAGGAATTGTACCAAACCATCCAATCGCTCGAGAAGTGGGCGGCTGCATCCACGGATGCGCAGGCCGATTTTTACCAAGCGCTGCTCCGAGCCGAGTGGAACCTGTTGCACAACCGCCCGCAAGTGGCCCTCGAATTGATCCGCAACGCGGAAGACCATTTGAGCGACATCAGCCTGTACGAGGCTTCAAATGCCATTCCGTTGAAGGTCCGCGCAGCTTATCAAGCGCAGCAATCCACCTTGTTTCTGAACTCGCTCGAGGACCTGGTCCAAACCTACAACGAGCTGTTCAGCGAAGAACGGGCCCGGAATTTGGCCGAGATGCAAGCGCTGAACGAACGGAACGAATACATCAACACCATTGAGCAGCTGAACATTCGGATGGAAAACCGGCGGAAGCAAAACGAACGAAATGTGCTGTTTCTATTCATTTTAGGCATTTCGGGGAGCTTGTCCGTTTGGCTGTACCACACGCAACTCAAAGGAAAGCGGGCCTTGTTTCAACTCATGCGAGCGGATTCCAAGGAGCGGATGGCCCGGAAACCCTTGTTGAACGCGCAACAAGTCAATGATGCTGCTGAACCCGGAAACGACGTAAGCGCGGAAAGTGGTCCATCAGACAAGGAGTATGAACTCTTCCAAGCATTTGTGAATTTGATCTCCGAAGAAGAGCTCTACCTGGATCCAAAAATCAGCATAGGAGATGTGGCTTCGCGACTTGGAAGTAACTACACCTACCTCTCCTCTGCCATCAACAGCCATTGGGGGAACGGATTCGTCGATTACCTCAATACACTCCGCATCAAACGCGCATGCGATTTGATGTTAGCATCGGAGAGCTTCGCTTTGAGCTTTGACCAAATCGCCGAGCGATGTGGGTTTCAGTCAACACGCACATTTTACCGACAATTCAAGCAAGTGACCAATTCAACTCCTGGTGATTTCCGCAAAGCCGCTATCCGTTCAACTGCTTCAATAAAATAGGGGGCCGTCCGGAATAGGAATGACGTGATCGCCCTTATCGAAAATCGCCTAGGAGGCCATTGCCATCATCGCGCCATGCCTCCACATCAGAATCAGCGAAGGAGCTGCCAGGCTGTCTTCAAATACGCGATGGCTACCCCCATCAAGAGCATTTTTGAGATTCCGGCTTGGCGTTCTTCGTAGCGCGTTGGGAATTGGCGGAAGGAATAGCCCGATTTAACTGCACCTAAGAACAAGCAATGACTGCAATGAAGTAAATGAGCACGCAAGCAGAGGTTGCTAGCATGATGGCAAAGGCCTTAGCAATCAACGCCCTCCATCGATTAAACAACAACATGAGATTCGATATTTTCGTAGATTCTCAAATGTAAACCACCAGGACTTTTTGCCCCCCCTTCAATATGAAAGCAGAGTCATCACATCGCCCTCTTGGGTGCGCTCACATGGCTTGTTGCATGCCCTTAGTACTTCAAGCGCCGGCCATGTTGATTCAATTCGGGTTTGACGCATTCAGTCAACCTACGTGAACTTGCGACGAACACCAAACATGGGGACCTAATCCTTAATCACCCGGTAGGTTTCTGCCGAGGACCTTCCCTCGAAAAGCAACAGGTAACAGCCTGGAGCCAGCTCGCCGGTGAACATGTCCGATTCGATTGCGGATGCTCGCTGAATTATTTGGCCCGTAATGTCCATCAAGGTCCAACGACCAGGCGCGAGCCGATTGGGTAAATGGATGACGTTATTGAATGGATTGGGGTGTGGTGGTTGGCCATGATCCGCGGCAGGACCCGAGATTTCCACAATCGGCGCACAATCGATGTCCAGCGGCTCCATCGGCGCAATACCGCAAGCATTGAATGCAAACGTGGAAGCGATTTCTACCGCATGGGAAACGCCAAGCCGGTCATGGGTCGAAATTGTGTCACGTTCCGACCAATTGTTCGAAGGCCAATCCGTCACCGAAGGGTACATGCTTTCGCCCCACTCATTCACATGGCCCAATCGCATGGCATGGCCAAGCTCATGCATGAGCACGTAGGCAAATTTTGCCTGCCCTTCGCCCGGTATTCCCGTTCCGTAATCGTAGTCAAAACTGGTGTTCAGTACGATGTCCATTTCCCCGACTACGTAAAACGTCTCATCGCCTAAGATGCAGCTCCACCAGAGCGTATGGCAATAGCCAACCGTCCCGGGCGAGAGCGGATTTTCATTCGAATCGAACGAAATGGTATTCTGCCCATCGCCCAGATCCCAACCCAATTCCGTAGGTGCATCGCTTAACTCAAAATTCACGCCGGTCTTGCAAACGAAATCCGATAACGTTCGCGTCACAGCATCCAGCCGGTCAGGCTCATTGAAAATGGCTTCATTGACGTGGAACAGATGCCCCCCATTGCCTTGGTTATTCAGGTGGGTGTACCCGTAGGGGCTGTAGGGTTCCGAGGCGAGATTGTAACGGATGTGCAGGGAGTCAGGTGACTCATGAATCGCTCCTTCGTTGGTTACAACCCTTACGAGGTTGGATTGTGCCTGAGGCACCTCGACCGTGATGGAGGAATCGGTCCAAATGACGTAATTGAAGCTGGCTGCCTCATTCGCGCCATAATACCCGTTTCCTGTCTCGAAAGTGACAAAGCCATTGCCTTGTTCGGAACCGAAGCCGGTCCCGGTAATGGTCAACATCTCCATGCCATTGCCTGCAGCCCAATCCAAACTCAATGCGATGGTGTTCCGTTGAAGCCCCATGGTTTGGACTTCACGCTGAAGCGACTCATAAGATTGAACCCCGCAAGCAGGCTTCCAGCCGGTTGCATGGTTACCCACTAAATAAAACAAGCCGCTTGCGCCTGCGTTCAAATACATTTCCCCGCTGCAGAAAGCGCCCATGCCATCGAAGGCTCCGCCGACGAGTGACACCTCGAAGGTTTCGTCATTCAATGCACTGGCAATGATCAAGGAAGACGCAATTCGATTGCCTCTCCAGTACGATTGCGTCGCCACCACCTCACCCTCGATGACCCGATCTGCCAAAGCCTCTTTCTGGGCAGTGCTCAGTGGCACGAAGTCCGCATGCAGGGCATGGAGGGTGTAACCGAGTGGGAACCTGTGTGGCGTGGTCTGGGCCATGCTCGCAGTAATAACCAGCATGGCGCAAAAGATTGAAAACGGTAGCTTCATCTTTCGATATATGGGTTCTTCGGGCACGGGCCATTGCGGTTTGGCCTTGAAACTCGCCTGGGTAGTATGGATAGAAAATCGAATCGCACCCCAGGGCATCAATTCGGACAGGCCGTGCCATACTGCTGGAGGAATGCGAGGAAATCAGCAAGCCCAACTTCCCCATCCCCAGTGAGATCGTATGTGGCATCCGTTGTTCCATAACTCGACAGGAGCCCAAGCAAATCAGCAATCGAGACCATTTCGTCGTCATCAAAATCTGCCGCACAAACCACGGGGATGTGGACCCACTCAATCATTGAGGTAATGCCTTCGGTCCAATTCAACAGCTCCTCATTCCCAACGCCATCCACAGCACGGGTAAAGAAATGAATGGTATCCGTCGGCATAACATCGATGAGCAACGTATCACCGGCCGGAAAACGACCAATCAACAGGGCCGCGAATCCAGATGTGTCGGAAATCAACGTGTCTCGGTAAACGTCCACATAACGCACGCCAGACCCCGAATCGGTGAGGGAAACGAGCAGCTGCATGGTGCTGTCTCCGACAGCCTCGGCACCCATGATTTCCGCATTGGGAGCACTCCCGTCCATGGTATTGACCCAATCGGCAGTTCGAATCGCTTCGTTGGCATCGAAATAGATGTCGGCTGTGTTCGACAAAACTGCACCATCGTAAATGGCTTCAGGGAGCAATTCGACCGTAAAGTCGATGTATGCCTCCCCTTCAGGCGGGAGTGCATTGGGGTTGAGGAAACCTGCGTCAATTTCATAGGTCAAAGCGCGGGTAACCGGGTCAAGGCTGGTCCAGACCACTTCCATAACCCCGGAAAACAAATCCACCTCGCCTTCTACCCGCAGGATGGCGTTTTTCGCGGGCTGCAAATCCACTTCCCGGACAAACCGATTGCCCTGCACATGCACAGAGACCAGGGTGTCGGCAAAACCAAATCGCTCCCACGTAACTGAAGAGGCATCGAACGTGGACAAATCGAGCGTATCCAACATGCGCACCACCGCGGCAGGTGCCGTGGCTGAATCCACATTTTCGCACTCAATCCGATAAGGAATGGGGGCCTCCAAGATGGGAATGAAGCGATCCTCACCATACCCCAACAATCCGCTTTTCTCATTCGGATCACACGCCACAACCGCCTCTGCGGACCCATCATCGCCACCACAGTTCCGATTGGTGAAACAATCCTCACAATCCAGAGGCGCAGTGGTTCCTTCAATGACGTCTCCGAACGAGTCAATTTCATTGATGGACTTTACCACGCGCCTCGCGGCTACGCGCATCACGTTGGCTGGGGTCAACGAGCAACCCAGCAAACTGAGCGTTGCCATGCCCATGTCCTTCAAGCACTGGTCCTCCACGGTCCCCCCATAACCTGCCCCAAATGCTGCGTTGACACATTCTCCGATTGCGCAGCCGATGTTGAACGCACCCAAACCACATGCGACCACTGGATTTGCCATGCTCGCTAAATCATGGATGAAGTCGATGCATGGCGGGAGCATGTCGCATTCGGTCATCATCATTTCAGCTGCAACGGGACCGGGCACCTCTGAAACCGACAAATAATCACTGAAATCCGCGGCCGTGAACCAAGGATTGCCCATCTGCGTCCGGATGGTTACGTGCCCTTCGCCGATGGCCGTGACCTTCAAATCAAAATTGAACGACACAGGCACTCCAGGCATCATCACCGGAATCCACGTGGTATTCACCCAAGTGGAATCGGCTTCTTCCTCCCAATAAACCCGCATCGCGTGGTGCTCCAACACCTCTTGCACAATGTCGATGGTGTTCCAAAGGGAATCATCCGCCCAGCCCTCCATTTCGTCCAAATGCGGTGTGAAGGGATACCAGACTTCTGCTGGACCCGATACCAGCAACCCAAGTGGAACGCCATAAAGGGGCATGTTCCCTGTGTTTTCAACGGTTACGGTATAGGGAGTAATGACGTTAAGCCTTCCGGCTCCCGGGCCACTGATTGCCGATGACAACCCCACTTCAGGTGCCCCCACTTCGATGCCTGCCTCAAAGCATGTGACCGAACCATCCGCGAATGTGGTGCAGATGTCATAGGCGCCGACTGCTTCGGCAATCGAATCAGGAAAAGTGACCGTGAAGTGCAACAACCCATCATCTGTGAAACCGAATGCCGGTGCATCCGACCAAGCGCCGTTGGACACCTCGACATCCGTCAAATCATCGAATGCACCCACCGCTTGGAACGTTGTTGAAATGCCCAATGCTCCTACTTCAGGCAGAACGGAGGTAATCCCCCTCACCGTTACCGAATCGGTCAGAGAACGCTGGTCGCATTCATTCCATACTGTTTGTGTAACGGCATAATCGCCTGCATTCAATTCAAAGGTGGGATTCCACGTTGAATCCATTGCCTCCATGCTTCCTGATATGGACCACACGACGGAATCCGCGTGAGCTGATCCATCGGTCGCATACAGGGAGCTCCCGAACAAGTCCAAATCAAAAGCAGCTGTTACATTGAAATTGGTGCAGATCTCCACGGTGTCCCAAAGCGTCACCCCCCATTGACCTGAAGCATTTTGCAGCCTCAGCCCACACGTATGATGGCCGAGCGATAAGCCGTCCGTTTCCAAACCAATTGTGCCTGATGCGAGGTCTGACAGCGCTATTCCTTGGCCCCCTCCAATTCCCGGATCAGCATCCCAAAAATATTCGCCGTTCGTCACCACGGAACTTCCATCATCCGTTACCCGAATCGGTAAAAACTTCGCCATCCCCCAAACTCCTCCACCGTTCCTGGGCCGGATGCCAAGTGGATGGAGCCCGGCATCAAGCCCGCTGGTTTCAATAGAGAGGCTAGCGGCACCAATTCCAGAGACAAATGTGCCCAATCCAACACCAGGGTCATTGCCAAACCAATACTCTACCCCTTCTTGCCCCCTAGCTGGCATGCTCAGGACCAGGCCAAGAACAACGACCAACACATGCTTCATTCTCCAGCGTTCCATTCGACTTCCAATTGAAGGATTTCACCGGCCGGCAGGATCTCATAGGCCTTGTTCACAGAGGTGAATCGAGGAAGGCCTGCAGCATGTCCTGACATGGAAAACATGAACGCATTGCCGTACAAACCGGGTTCCTGCCCCCCCAGTCCTGCGTTCGAAACCGACGAAGTGGAGGCCAATTCGAATGCATTGCCATAGTCCCATTCCGGCAAACCGCTTTCAAGGTGCTCAAAAGCTGGATCCACATCAACGGTGTTGCCATACGTGGGATCGGGATCAGTCAAGCTGCCAGCTGGCGAATACAGCACATTGGACTGAAAATGCAACCACTGCGTGGAGCCCGCGGGCAAGAAGGTGTAAGCCGGATCAGCAACCCAAAAAATATTCGAATGCACCGAGAAATTCAATGCGCTAGAAAGCACAAAAGCGCTGGCACCACTCGCATACACGACATTGTTCCGGAATAAATGAGTCGCTGTAGCTGAAGCTGGCGTTGCACCTTCAATCACCCGCTGGTACGGCCAAAATTGCTCGATGTAGTTGTTGCGGATGTCCCATGTTGTATCCCGGTTAGACACCGTTATGATCGGGCGGCTGTTGGGTGGCGCATCCGGCGTAAAAACATTGCCTTCAATCACCCAGTTCTTCGTTCCTCCACCTGCTATGTTGCACTCGATGAACTTACCTGCGCCGTAAAAGCGATTGTTCCGCACCTCGACCCCCTCGATGACACTGGCCAAACCCGAACCCAACTTCACCGATTGCAGCTCCATTGAAGCAATGACCACGTCATCCGAGTTCACTGTAACTACGCCCAATATGGGCTTCAACCCCGTGAAGCCGTCCACCGCATGCCCACTTCCCAACAAGGTCACCGCCTTGTCGACGGTGACATCCCCGTATCCTATCGGACTCGGCAGGATGTGGATGACATCACCCGCAACTGCGGAAGACAGGGCATCAGCAACGGAAGCGTAGGAGGCTGGGCAATCCGATAAATTGCACACGGTGTGCACCGTTTGAGCGGTCATGGCATACGCACTCAACAGACACACCACCAAAAGTTGGAGTCGAATTCGAATCATTGCAAATTGGTTAAGTGGTGGGAAAATACAAAGTTTCCCTCAATTTCATGGTAATGAATGGTTTGTTGCGTTTTTCACCTCCTCTGCCCTTGCATCCATTCCCGCAATTGTGCCAAAATTGAAACCCGCTGCAGCACCCGTTCAGACGAAGCATGTTGTCAGTGGGTCCCCTTGATCGCAGTTCAGAATAGCGCGACTCACTCGCCAATTGCAAAGGGACCATGGGTCGGGGGATGAACACAAAACATTGATGAACGCATTGAATGTTAACCAAATGTTTCGTACATTAAGGAATTGTTAACTACTAAACGCACCCGCCATGATACTTTTTGATTGGATTTTTGTCGCGCTATTCAGCGTGATTGTCGCGGGGTCTGTGGCCTTTGGCCTGATTTCAGCCCGCCAGGAAAAGGACGAAGTGATTCAGTCGCTTCGCGAAGAGCTTGAGCACCAGCGGGGACGAAAGCGATTTTGGAAGGCGAAAGCGCTCGGCCATGCGGTCCAGCGTGCCGCTGTGGACTAACCTCAAATAGGCCTTGCGCCTGGATCCGCCCGCTCACCGTGCACAAGGCATGATGGGCGGGCGGTTTCGATTCCCGGCAGTCGCTCCGAACCATGACGCCGCAGGGTTTGCGGAAGTGGGCCCATTGAGATTGGGCGGTCATTCGTCGCGGATGCAGCGGATGGCGGCGCCCATCTTCCGGTTCGTGCGATCGTGGATGAAGGCGGGGTTGCCGATGTCCGCGCGCCAGTACCACGCGAGCGTGCCGGTGGCCGTTGAGGACCACCACAGGGCTGAAGTTCCGCCGCTGCCGTAGAAGCCGCCGTAATTGCGGCCGCCGCTGGGGAGCGGGTTGAAAGGGTGGGAAGGGATTTGGCCTGCAGCAGCGTCCATGCCGCCCAACGCCTCCACGAGGGCTGCCCATTCGTCGTCCGTCGGCACGTGCCAATGCGCGGGACACACGCCGCGCCAATCGTCCACCGCATACCAATTGTACAAGCGGCCATACTGGGTCAAATTCCACTCCGGATCCGGGTTGCCGCTATAAACGCGGGAGCCCGCTTCGCCGTAAATGGCGCGCGCGCCGTGCACCGCACTCAGCCAGTCGGAGGCGTCAAGGCCGTCGGGAATGGCGTCACCGTTGGTGTAGCGGGTGGAGCGCAGGTTTTCGGCAAACCAGCAGCGGCCTCCGATGGAGGTCACTGCGTAAGGGTGGCCTTCGTGGTCAACTGTCGTGACGCCATCGCAGGGGACCTGCTCCACGAGGGCAGCCGGGGCTTGCGACGCGCAATTCGGCGGCTCCCAATCCCCCATCGCACCCAGCAAGGCCAACAGGTCCACAACGCCGAGCCGGCCATCGGCATCGACGTCCGGGTTCCAGCAGCGATCGGGCTGGGCCGCGGCGAGTACCGGGAGGAACAGCGTGAGGAACAGGAAATGGCGCGCGCGGATTTGGGTGGGAAAAAGCATGCCGCCTCAACAGCAAACACCGTTCCACATGGCCTTCCGTTTATTCGCAGTCCTGTCCGTACTGGCTGATGACTTGCAGCAAATCGGCAATGGTGATGGCGCCATCGCCCGTCAAATCCTCCGGGCACGGATCCTCGTAGTTCTCCGCGCACCAGTCCGAATAATCCGGGCCGGGGCAATCGGTGCCCGGCTCAGGGTACCAGCAGCTGCCATTTTCCTCCGTCGCTCCGGGGTGGTAATTGCACGCCTCGGGATCGGTGCAGCCGAACACTTCGAATTCGTCGCACACCCCATCGCCGTCGGTATCCGCCTCACAGACGTAGTCTTCGAAACCGCACGACCCGTCATCGAGCACAGCCAAGGGGTCGTAGTTGTCGAAAATGTCATACGTGCAGCCGCAGGGCAAGCCGTCTTCGGCCACATCGAGTGCGATTTCCTCTCCGATGCTGCAGTTGTCGTTCGAAATGTCCACGGCGTACACCCCGACCGGAAGGAAGGTGAACGCGAAGGGGCTGTTGCCGACGGTATCGGTGTACGCCAAAGCCGTGCTGTCTTGAATGACCAGGTTCACCGTCCATTGCGGGTTCTGGACACCGGGTGCATCGATGTCCATCACCAGCGTCCCGTTGCTGACGTCGCAATCGGGCTGGAACGCGAGCCATTCGGCACTCAGCTGGGTGACGACCTTCAGCGTGTCCGAGCTGAAGCAGCTCTCCTGGCCTTCGTAGTAGGCCTTCACGACGTATTCGGTGACGGGGGAATCGGGCAGGGCTTGCGTGTTTTGGGCTGTAGAATCCACCACATAAATCCCCGGCTCCCAAGACCACACCACATCCAAGAAGAACGGATTGCAATCGATCGTGAACGACATCGGGCCGAAAGCGCCATCCGCGCACGACAGCGAGTCGTTCGTAATGACGTGGAAGCTCAAGCACCCCGTACCATCTGTGGAGCCCCACTCCATGTTCGACAAATCTCCGGAATACGTTCCGAGCACGGGATAGCTCGTGTCCGGGCCGTCGTGCACAATCACCACGTCGGCAATGGAATCCAGCTGCGCGGCATCGAACATCAGGTGCATCTGCGTGCCGTCGCCTTGGATCATCGGGCAAACCGTGAAGACCGTGTCCACGTTGTTGCCGACGCACCACGAATTCGAGTATGGCATGCCGGGGCAATTCGTGTAGCTGTTGTTCACCAACGTCGCCGTCAGGGGCCGGATGTCGGCACAGGCGTTGGGATTGGAGCCGCCCTGCACCGAGAAGCCCAAGCCGTCGTTCACTTGGATGGCTTTGTAGCGGGTGGTCGAACAGCCGAACTGGTCGACGCCTGTGAAGCTGACGAGGTAGTTGCCAATTTCGGACGTCTCGTAGGTCGCCGCAAAGGACAGGGTGTCTTCGGTGATGGTCGCCGTTTCGGCGAAGGCGCCCCAGTTGAAGCCGCTCAGATCGGGATTCAACAAACCGGGGTTGCCGAGGCCGAGGGAGTCGAGTTCGGGGTGGCTGAACTGCAGGTTCCATCCGAAGAAATGCCCGTCACCAAGGGAATCCTCGGTGGCTACGTGCAGGGTCCACTCGCCATTGATGGGGCAGCCTTCAAGGGCACACCAGTCATCGCATGCGGCGTACGTGCCAGCGCCGATGCTGGTTCCGTTGAACAAGGTGTTGCTGGCATCATCGAGCACCGCCACGCCAAAGGCCGACCACGTGTACTGCGCGCCGATTCCAGCCGTGTCGTTACCGAGTTCCACGATCGGTTCGCCGAGGTAAGCGTCATCGAGGTCGGCCCCACCGTTGCAGCTGTCCAAGCTGTCCGGGTTGTTCTGCATGAGGGACAGCGCAGAGCCGTCTGGGCAGGTCACCCACAGGTCGAGGGCCCCGACATGGGCGTGCTCGAGGTTGGCCCGGATTTTCAGCAGGTCCGAGCATTCAGTGAGGGAGGCCGTGTCGGAGAAGCCGGAGATTGAGAGTGGGAAGGAATAGGTTTGGGCTATCGAGTCGGAAAGGTGCGCATCCCCGCCGCTGTAATACGCCGTCTGGGTCAATTCCGCAGGATTCACCGTCACCTCGGCTTGCCCCATGCCCCCGATGCACACGGGCGAATCGGCCCACAACGTCAGCTGGGGCTGCGGATACACCGTCACCACGAAGGGCTCAGAAATGTCAAAACTCTCGTACGGATCAGCCATGTAGAGCCGCACTTCGTAGACGCCCGGGTCGTTCCACTGGTGGGAAACCGTATCGGCCATCGTGTATTCGAGCTCCCCGTCTCCCCAATCCCACGCGTAGTACAACACTTCGTCGCTCGTGGAAGTGGAGGCGCTCGGACTGAACTGCAGGGCGTTCGACTCGCAGCCGTAGAAGGCCAAGCTGTCCGGGCCCGTGGCAGACGAGTCCACCACTGTAATCACAGCATCCACCGCGTACAACGGCTCAATGACCAAGGTGTCAGAAACCGTGGTGTTGCAGCCATCCGTGGTGGTCGCGATGAGGATGTCGTAGAAGTTGGGATAGAAGGTGTAAAAGGTGTCGAGCGTGTTGGCGGCCAAGGTGTCGTTGAGGAACCAACTGGTGACGGAGAAGCCATTCGGGTTGTAGCCGCCGTCGATTTGGACCATAGCGGTAACTGAGTCCCCTTCGAGGATGGCCGAACTATCCGGCAGCAAATCAAGCGTCAGCGGAATGGAATCCAGCAACTGAATGGTATTCAGCGCGATGGCCGTATCCAATCCGCAGGTATCGCTCACCATCAATTCGCAACTCCAGTTCTCCTCCACGAGCACAGCGATGCTCGAATTGGTGGAATTGCTGCACGACCAAGCATACGTGTAGTTCCCAAAACCGCCCGTGACTTCTGGCTCGACGAGGACCTGCAATCCGCCGCAAATGAGGGAATTGATGGGCTCGATCACGATCGGGTCGGGGCCGTCCTCGATGGTGTAAGTCAAGTACATCAGCCCGTCGGCGCAACTTTCCACCGATGTGAAGATCACCACGAGGTTCTCGCTGCCTTCGTCGATGGCGTCGGTCAAGGCCACGAGCGTGAGGTCCAAACTGGCTTCTCCCGGTTCGAAGCTGAGGGTGTCACCGAAGGGCTGCGTGGTCCCGTCGCTGAGCAGTTGGGCGAAGTCGGTGCCGTTTTCTGCTTCACCGGCATTGAAATCGACCTGCACCTGGTATGGGACGTCGAGCGGGACGTCTGCTGGGCGCTCAAAGGTCCAGCTGAGCGTGCCACAGCCTTCAAAGATTTGGTCTGTCCCTTCGCCTCCCACTTCGAAATTCTCGGTCACCACAATGGGCACCTCCGAGGTGAAGGAGCCCTGCTCGAGGATCACCACCGACTCCACGCCGGAATCCGTGCCATCCGCAATGGCGAGCTTCAGGTGATACGTTTCACCGCATTGCACGGGGTAACCCGCGTGAAACACGCTGGTGTATCCATTGATGCAAATGCCGTCAGGGGGCAAATTGAACACGAAGTATTCCGAATTCAACACGTTGTTCACCGATGAAACGGTGATGGGCAAATTGGGATCGGAACCGGGAACCCCTGCGATGTTCACGGCACCACCGGGGAAAGCAGCGGGGCTGGTGTACGGGCCTTCAATGCCCGGGCCACTCAAGAAAAACCCGAACACGTCGTTGTACTGCGAATTTACCCACGTGAGGTATTCATCGGAACCGAAAATGTAATCGAAACCGATGGAATCGCCGGAGGAAATGAAATCAAATTCAAGGACACTCACATCGGCCAATTGGTTGACTGAGAAGGACTCTCCGATGATGGCCGGGACTTCATTTGCGAGCATGAGCAAGGAAGAATCCGTGGTGGCCATGCCGAGGCAGTCGCCGCAAACCGCAGCGGAGCAGCCGATGCCCTTCGCGTGGGACGTGCTCATCACGAGTCCTTCGTTGAAGGCGAAATCGGAGCTTGCGCCATCGACCATTTGGCCCAGCTGCTGCATGCCCCCGGAATACGTGATGTTGAAGGCTGTGACCCCGTCACCCAGGAGCACATCGTTCACGTAGGACTCGACGGTCAAGCCGTTCTGTACGTCCAACTGCGCGGTGGCCACTGTCGCTGCCGCCAAGCTAAAAATCAAGGTAAAGGCGCGCTGCTTGCCCTTCAGGCGAAAAGTACTTGCTTCCATCGTCTCACTATTTGAAATCATTCAGTCAGCGAGCAAACGCAATTCAGTCCGCCGGTTTTCCTGATGCAGCTCCTCGGAGCACGGCACGCAATCCGGCATTTCCGGTGGCGCGCAGCCGCAAGTTGAGGCATCAGAACAGTGGTTGAGCAATTTGGTCTCGCCGTATCCGATTGCTAATATACGACTTTCATCTATTCCTTTTGAAATAATGTAGCGAACACATGCATCCGCCCGGGATTGGGACAAGGCCAAATTCCGATCCTCGTCATCCCGGCAGTCGGTATGCGAACTCAGCTCAACCCGGATGCTCGGCCGCTCGATCAAATACCCGACAAGCTTATCCAATTCCAGCTTGCTTTCCTCATTCAATCCAAACTCCCCGGATTCGTACATGATGGAAGCCAAATCAATGCGATCCACTTGCGCGCCCACCGGCATCATGACCAGCGTATCCCGCCACTCGAATTGGCACCCCGCAACAGCCTCGGGCGCCTGTGCGACGGCATCATCGAAGTTGATCAAACTAGCCACCACAGCTACCAATTCGTTCTGCGCAAGCTCCGTGGACCACATAAACTGCCCCGATTCCGATGTGACGTGCGTTTCCACGGCTCCTTCAGCAGTGGTAAACGTCAACAACACACCCGGCAAGGCCCTGCCTTCATCGTCCACCACCGTCAAGGCGTTGTCCACCGACGAATAAGGCATGGTCAGCGTGAGCGCTCCTGCAGGTTTGGAGAGAACCAAACTGTCCAATGGCAAGCGCTTGTTTCCGGGGTAAGCCGTGACTTCAAACACGTACTTTTCACGCGGCCACCCCATGAAACTGGCCTC
>JALQTD010000004.1 GCA_023264155.1 Flavobacteriales bacterium
GAACACGGCCGAGGCCTCGGCGATGTCCAGCGCCTTGCCCTGCGGCGTGCCCTCGGCGATGTCGAACAGGATCACGTCGCCCAGCGCTTCGCGCGCCGCGACGTGGGCCAGGGTGCCGCCGATCATGCCGGCGCCGATGCCTTGGTGGGCTTGGTCCATGGGGATGACGGCGTGCGCCATTTCCTCGTAGGGATGAGCGGCGCGGGCGGCGGCGAGGACGGCGGGGACGTTCCAGGCTTCGACGAGGACCTCGGTCCGGGTTTCTTGGACGCGCTCGCGGGTGCCGACCGTGCCGAGGGCCGGCTGGGCCCCGGCCAACGGGCGGAAGGTGCCCTCGCCCTGCAGGTGGTAGCCGCATTCGTCGTACTGGCCGACCTGGCCGGCCCCTGCGGCGTACATGGCTTCCGTCACGCGCTCGGCGGCATCGGCTGGGGTGTAGACGACGACCTGTTTGAGCTGTTGGCGGATGGGCCGCAGGATGCGCAGGGATGCGGGGGCGAGGCCGAGCTGGCGGCCGAGGGCGAGGTTGACGCCTTGGGCCACGTTGTCGAGGTTCGTGTGGACGGCGATGAGGGCGATGCCGTGTCGGATGGCCGCCTCCACCGTGCGCTGGACGTGATCCGAACCGGTCAGGCGCTTGAGGCCCTTGAATACGATGGGGTGGTGCGAAACGATGAGCTCCGCCCCCTCGCGGACCGCTTCGGCCACGACCGCCTCGGTGCAGTCGAGGGAGATGATGGCCTTGGTGACGGGGGCATTGATTTGGCCTACCAGCAGGCCGGCGTTGTCATACGACTCCTGGAGGGAAGGCGGCGCCCACGCGTGCAAAGCGTTCAAAATGTGGCGAACCGTCAAGGATTTTGCATCTTGCATGTCGCCAAAGATAACCCCTGCAAAACCGTACACCCGTCTCGTGAGAACTTACCGACCACGCCCCTGGCTCCTGCCGCTTGCTGCCTTGCACGCCATCGTGCTCCGCCTGCGCCACTGGGCCTTTGACGTGGGGGTGCTGCGCAGCCGGCGGGCTGAGGTGCCGACGTGGGTGGTGGGCAACATCACGGTGGGCGGCACGGGGAAGAGCCCGCATGTTCGGCTGATGGTGCGGGAACTGGAGGCGGTGGTGGGGACCGGGCGCGTGGGCGTGTTGAGCCGGGGGTACGGCCGGGCTTCGTCAGAGTTTGCTTGGGTCACGGCCGATTCCCTGGCCGAGGAGGTGGGCGATGAGCCGCGCATGCTGAAAGGCCAAATCCCGCAAGCCCCCATCGCGGTCTGCGCCGACCGCCTCGAAGGCATCCGCCGCATGCACGCCGATGCCCCCGACCTCGCTTGGGTCGTCCTCGACGACGCGTTCCAGCACCGGCGCCTCGTTCCGGACGTCGCCATGGTGCTGCTCGACGCCACCCAACCGGTCTCCCGGGACCGCCTCATCCCCGCGGGCCGGTTGCGCGACCTCCGCAGCCACCTCCGTCGAGCCCATGCCGCCGTCCTCACCCGCACCACCGGCACATCCGAGGAAGAACGCGCCGCATCGGGCTGGCCGGGACAGGGGCCGCTGTGGTCCACGCGCATGACGGAAGGCCGCATCCAACCTTGGTCCGCCACGGCGCGCAGCCAGCCCGTGCCCGAGCCCCATCCGCACCCCGCCTCCGGCCCCCGCGTCCTCACCGTGGCCGGCATTGCCCGTCCGGAGCGCTTCATGGACAACCTCGCGAAGGGCTACCAAATCGTGCGGCGGGAGGCCTACCCCGACCACCACCGCTTCACCCCATCCGAAATCGGGCAATGGGTGACGGCCTTTGACACCGATGGCCTCGCCGGCCTCATCACCACCGAAAAAGACGCTGCCCGCCTCGAAACGCACCGCGCGCTCCTGGATCACCTGCCCGTTTACTATGTTCCGCTCGAAGCCGAATGGAACGAACCTGCACCCGTGCGCGCTTGGATTCGCGAAAGGGCACATATGCAAGGGGAAAACCGCTGAAAATTCAAGATATTTGAACCATGGAAGTGAAATCAATGAAACGCGCGGCGACGCTGCTTGGGATGTGGGCTGCCGCTGTGGCAGTGCTCGTGGGAGCGGGATGTGGAGAAGCGGGGACGAGCGAGGGAGGGAGTGAAACCGCCTCGGCTGCCCGGATTGAATTGCCGCAGCGGACGATGCCCGTGCCGGCGGCCACCATTGAAGGGAAGCTCGACCAGCCGCACGTGCGGGTGGAACTTCGGACGTTCAAAGGCGGTCGGCTGACGCCTGTGATGAAGGTGCAGGCGGATGCGGAGGGAGCGTTTACGATGAAACTGACCTCGGATTTGGCCTATGACTTCCATCAACTCGTGGTGAATGGCGCGCATCCCCTGGCCCTGATCATGGACGACACCTACGGCGTCCGCATCAATGCATCCGTTCCGGCTTCCGGCTACATCACTGACGCGCAGATTGAAGGTTCACCCGAAAGCGCCCTGCTCGCAGAATACTACAACAAGGCGATTCCGCTCCAAATGCAATTGCAACAATCGGAGATGCGGAAAGACCGTGCAGCCGCGAATGCAACGCGCAAGCAACTGCAGGACTACGCGGAGAATTGGGTCACCTCACGGGCCCACCTGCCCTCCGCCATCGGAGCGATTGAACACCTCGATCCGGAGCGGCACAAGGATCTGATGGTGGCCATCATGAACGCGAACCGGGGTCGGATGGGCACAAACGAGTTCTTCCGCTACTTGGAGAACAACATCGTGAACAAGCCCAAACCCCGGCGAGTCGCCACCCCGCCACCTGCGAGCAATGCTGCGAATGGGGCGGCGCTCGGACCGGGCGATGCCGCGCCGGACATCGTGATGGCCGGGCTCGACGGACAGGAACGCAAGCTATCGGATTTGCGCGGAAAAGTGGTGCTCATTGACTTCTGGGCTTCGTGGTGCGGGCCTTGCCGCCGGGAGAACCCGCACGTGGTGAATGCCTACCGGCAATACGGGCCGAAGGGGTTCGAAGTCTTCTCCGTCTCCCTTGACAAAACGCAGGACAAGTGGGAACAGGCCATTGCCCAGGACGGGTTGGTTTGGCCCAATCATGTGAGCGACCTCGCCGGTTGGGGCAATGCCGCGGCGCGGCTCTACGGCGTCAACAGCATCCCGCACACCGTGCTCATCGACGCCGATGGGAACATCATCGCACGGAACCTGCGGGGACGTGCGTTGACCGCGCAATTGGCTCAACTGTTCCCGTAACCCGTGGAGTCAGCGCGTTCCGCTGGGTGCATCTACTTGGCATCGGACCTGCACCTCGGTGCTCCGGATGCCGCTTCGAGCCGTGAGCGAGAACGCCGATTGGTGCGGTGGCTTGAGGAAGTTGCGGGTGGAACAGGGTGTGCTGAAGGTGCCCCAGCGGATGCCATTCACTTGGTCGGCGACGTATTTGATTTCTGGTTTGAATACCGGCATGCGGTGCCAAAAGGTGGCGTAAGGCTGCTAGGCGCCATTGCTCAGATCACCGATGCTGGGATTCCCGTGCATTACCATGTGGGCAACCACGATTTGTGGACCTTCGGGTACTTGGAGGAAGAGCTCGGGGTAACCGTGCACCGGTCCCCCACCGCATTTGAAGTCGGATCGCACCGGGTGTTGATTGGGCATGGCGATGGCTTGGGCCCTGGGGACTATGGATACAAGCGACTGAAGCGCGTGTTTACCCAGCCCTTTTTACAGCGCTGTTTTCGCAGCGTACATCCGGATTGGGGAATCGGATTGGCCATGCGTTGGTCGCGCCGCAGCCGGGCAAACGGTGAAGCACCGCCTGATTTACAACGGCCGGAGGAAGAATGGATATGGCACGCATGTAAAGAAGCGGTGACCGATGACCCCACCCTCGCTGCTTGTTTCTTCGGCCACCGGCATCACCCGATGGTGCTTGATGTGCCCGTTCCTCGGGGGGGAAGCATCCCGTACATCAACCTCGGGGACTGGATCACGCATTTTACCTACGGCAGGTTCGCGGCTGGCCGCGCTTCGCTCCACACTTATCCCTGAACCGAGGCTTCCCGCCTACTACAATAGATGGCATAAAAAAGGGCTCCCGTCGGGGAGCCCTTTTTCAGTGCGATCATCGAAGCCTTAGTTCCGAACCTGAACTTGCGCAACTTGATGCTGCTGCTCATTCGCCATGCGCACGATGTACGTTCCGGAAGGCAAGCTCGAAACGTCCACATTCACGGTCGCCCCGAGGTATGCGCCCAACTGCTCTTGCAACACCACCCGGCCCATCAAGTCGAACAACTCCACTTGGACTTGGCCCTTGATGCGGTCGCTTTGGATGTTCAACACACCTTGATTCGTGGGGTTCGGGAACACCAACAGGTTGGCTGCGGGCTCGTCGATCACCGCTTCCTCCTCGTCGCTTCCAAGGAACAAGTCCGAGCGGAAGATGCCACGGCCATGTGTACCGGCGTAGATGCAGCCCTGGTTAGAAGGCACAATCCAAGGCGACTCTCCGCGCCATTGTTGCTTCATGTCGAAGACAGGCGCTCCGACACCAGAAGCACCGCCCGTGTTCTCGGCCGAGTACACCCAGTCGTCTCCACCGTTGTCCGTGGCGTAGATGCCGAATTCGGTCCCCACGAGGATGGTTTGGCCTGAAGGATCCATCATGTCGATGACCACATCGTAGCATGGCATGCGGGACAATTCGCCTGATGCATACCAAATGTTGGTCCAAGTCGGGTTGTCCGACAAGGCATCGAACGACTCCCGGACTTTTCCTTGCGCAGAAGTTCCGTATCCCCCCACCGTGATGACCACGTGGTTCGGATTGTTTGCATCCACCGCAATGCCCGTGATGGCTGCGCCCGCGGATTCAATTTCCTTCCGCATGTTCGAAGGGACATCTTCTTGGCTGTAGATGGACTCGAGGTCATCAAAGCGGTACAGCTTTCCGTCCCATCCACTGACGAACATGTAGTTTCCCGCCTCAGGCTCAACGTTCACCGCAAATTCAATGGCCTTGGTGCCACCGCCTGCTGGTGCATTGTCCAAGCGGATCCAGTCCGGCGTGGTGTTGAAGTTCAAACCATCGCGGGTAATCCAAATCCCTTGTGAACCGACAAAGCCGACCGCCGTGATGGTGGTGTACGGGTCGCGCACCTTCAAGCGGCCCGGCTCCTCCGTGATCACATCGCTCGCGTGGAAATACATGGTGTCGCACGTCTCGGAGTATTCGTAAACGTCAACCGTAGCAAAGGTGGTGTCCGCGCCCACTTCAAAGACGTAGTACTCTCCGAGCTGTTCCACCCACACGCTGTCAAACACGAGGGAGATGGATTCAATGACCTCTTCAGTACCCACCAACGTGCTATCCGTTGTGCATTCGAGCACTTCCTCTGCGGGCTGGGGATCGAGCCAGAAGTAATCCGGGTCTTCTTCCAATGGAGCATCAAGCAACCGCTCTGGGCGCACAATCTCATCGTAGTAGGCCAACTCCACGCCTTCCGGCAGGGTGTACTCGAAGGGCAAGTTGAGGTTGCTCGTGTTCAGGGTGAAGGTGCTGTCCGTGACCGTTTCCTCGTAAGGGTTCACCAGGATGATTTCGCGTTGCGTATCCTCGTCATCTGTGTTCTCGTACAAGCGCACCACGCTGTAGAACTGACCGATTTCACCGGCATCATTCACGAGATCCGCGATGTCGTTGTCCCAGAAGTTCCCGTAGCTGTTGAAGTTGCCTGGGGCAATGGTGCCGCGCACCAAGCCACCGTTCTGAGAAGTTGCCATCCACGCAGTGGTTCCGTCAGGGCTGTCCGTGATTTGGGAAATCGCGCAGTCAAAGCCGTCCCCGCCGTTCACTTCGATGCCTTCTTGGATGCTCAAGAACGTGCCATCAGCTGGGATGAATAGGGAGCCGTTGTCTTGTGTTCCACCCAACACTGCTGACCGGGCGCTGTGGTCAATCCCGTAAAATTGCGTGACCGAGAAATCGCGGTTGCATTCGATGTACGACTCTCCGCCGTCTTCACTCTTGTAAATACCGCCGTCCGTCGCCACGTACATGGTTCCTGCCGGGGTGAAAATGATTTCGTGGATGTCCGCGTGCACATCAAAGTTGGTTCCTGGGAAGTCAAATGCGAAGGCCGCCTGTTCCGCCTGCTGGCTTGGGCCTGAACGCCAAATCTCGATGCCACCCACGTAAGCAATTTCGGGATCCCCCTTCTTGATGCCCAACGCCAAATCGTACACGCCTTGAGCACGTGGCAGCGGCGTCAATTCATCCAAGCCATCGGGCCAAACTTCCTCCCACGTGAATCCGCCATCGGCACTGTGGTACAATCCGCCGAACAACCGCTGGCTGTTCGCATACAACGCGTAAGCGTGGTTGGCATCATCTTGGGAAATGTCAATCCGAGCGCGGCTCAACCCGCTCAACGGCAACTCACCGTCCCCCGATCCGCTCAGCGACGTGAACGAACCGAAGTTCGAACCTTCGCTGCGGTAGACGCGGCCGTTGCTCATCGCGACGAGCATGTACGAGCCTTCCGGATCAACAGCAATGTCACCGACGGGGTTTGAGGGCAAGCCGTCTCCCGCGTCTTCCGTCAACACACCGTTCTCGATGTAACCGAAACCAGCATCCCCACCGAAGTAAACCCGGTCCGGGTTGTTCGGGTCAGCCACCAAGGCATCGGTCGCCGTGAAATCACCTGAACCCAATACTCCGGGGTCGGTACCTTCAACGATTTCCCAGCTCTCGCCCATGTCGGTGGAGCGCCAAATGCCCCGGCCGCGGAAGCCGCTTCCGCCCTCTCCGCCTCCGTTGTCGAATTGCGAGCCCGTGCCGACGTACAAGTCACCGTTGCCCGCGTGCGCGATGCTCGCCACCATGGGAACGGGGAAGGACTTCACCTGAACCCAAGAGTTGGCGGCGTCGGTGGACTTCCACAAGCCACCGCTGACACCGCCCGTGAACAAGGTCAGCTCGGTCACCGCGCAGATCGCGCGGGCACGGCCTCCGATGTTGTCCGGCCCCATCTCGTTCCAATAATGGTCGGTCGCTTTGGCTCCCGCTGCTGCGTCTTTGCGCGCCTTGTCCATCACGGCCTGTTCCAAGCGCTGCAATCCTTGAGCATTGATTTCGCCGGTCTCGACATCGGCGAGCATCATTTTCCGGATTTCGTAGGCCCCATCTGGGCTCGCGGCTGGTGCCTCAACCGAACGAGGCACATACGAAGCAACACGCGTTTCGGCGGCATCCGAAGGAGCGTCAGGGAGCAAGTTGCTCACCGTGAACGCCGTTCCGATGGCCAAAACCGCAGGAATCACAAGGTATTTGGATTGCATGGTATTGGATTTTCCTTATCAGGTAGTTGCGAAAGGTACAACAAACAAGCCCGTTGAGCGTTCACGCGCGGGGCTTGACCGTTCAAAAATGACGAAATTTTGACGGAGCGCCCTCAGTGGACGTGCTTTTCCGCGTGGTAGGACGAGCGGACGAGGGGACCGCTTTCGACGTGGCGGAAGCCCATTGTTTGGCCCAATTCGCCCAGCTTCGCGAACACGTCGGGATGGACGAACTCCTGCACCGGCAAGTGCTTCGGCGTCGGCTGCAAGTACTGTCCAAGCGTGATGACCTGGCAGTTCACCGAGCGGAGGTCCTCCATGGTCTCGACCACCTCGTCGAAGGTTTCGCCCAAACCGAGCATGACGCCGGATTTCGTGCGGAGGTTCGCTTGGGCGAGGCGGCGGAGCACTTCGAGGCTCCGATCGTATTTGGCCTGGATCCGCACCTCCTTCGTCAGCCGGCGCACGGTTTCGAGGTTGTGGGAAACGACTTCGGGCGCCGCTTGGATGATGCGCGCCAGGTTTTCCCACTTGCCTGCGAAATCGGGGATGAGCGTTTCCATCGTGGTTCCCGGGCTTTGCGCGCGAATGGCCCGCACGGTTTGGGCCCAAATCTCGCTTCCCCCATCCGGCAGATCGTCCCGGTCTACGCTCGTGATCACCGCATGCTTCACCCCCATCAACTTCACGGACCGCGCCACGCGCCCCGGCTCGAACGGATCGGCCTCCAACGGCCGGCCCGTGGCCACGTTACAAAAGCCGCAACTCCGGGTGCAGATGTTGCCGAGGATCATGAACGTCGCCGTCCCTTCGCCCCAGCACTCCCCCATGTTCGGGCAATGCCCGCTCTCGCAGATGGTGTGAAGCTTGTGCTCCGAGACAATTTCCCGCACGTTGCGGTAGCTTTCACCCGTCGGCAGCTTGACGCGGAGCCACTTGGGCTTCGGCGTGCGTTGCGGTTGTGGAGTTGCAGTCATCGTGTGTGGTTATCGGGTCCAGCGCCTGCCCACTTGGAGCTTGGCGTGCAGGGTGATGAAGTAGCGCGTGTTTTGGCCAAACTTAGCCGCCAAAATCTCCGGCTCCCGCAGGAAAACATCCGCACTCGCCCCGATGTTCAAGGCGCGCATCACCTCCCGCTGGTTGCCGTATTCAAATTCCATGCTGTAACTCACGTGCGCCCCCGGAATGAACGCCAACTCGTTCAAGCCGTTCACCCACGACGCCTGGCCGAAAATGTCATCCGAAAAGTGGACCTCCGGGTCATACCGCTCCACAAGGATGCTCGTATACGGGATGTCCGGGTAGCCGATTTCGAGGTAAACCGGCTTCTCGACACCGATGCTCGCGCCCCACAGCCAAACCGTGCTGAAGCGCACCGCATCCTTCCGGATCTTTTCCGAACGCAGCACTTGTTCGCCCGTCAGCAGCCGCAGCGTGTGGAAGGCATTCACCTTGCCGTACACATAGGCGGCGCCGTCGTCGTACACCGGGTTGCTCGTTTTTTCCTCCTTCGGATTCCGGATGTAGGCCAAATCCGCCGCCCAGACCCGCACATGCGTCCCATCCTTGTACACCCCCCGCATCAGCGTAAGCCCCGCTCCCTGGGTGTGCAACAAACCGCCCCAACTCAACTCATCGGTCACCCGCGTGAACGCTGACGCTCCCTCGTACGCGCCCCCCGCTTCAGTGGCCGTTTGCGCACACGCCCCCCCTACGGCAAATGCCGTGCTGAAAACCAGCGCCCAACGGAATCCCCATGCGTGCATGTGCACAAAGTTACGCGGCGCGCACCAATTTCATGCGGCAACTGCACGGGCGCGAATTATCTTCCGCCCATGGACAATTTCGCCCCCCAATACACCCTGCACTACAACGGCGACCTCCGCACCACCATGACGCACCTCGGGTCAGGCAGCGAGGTCATCACGGACGCCCCGCTGGACAACCACGGCAAAGGCGCCGCCTTTTCACCCACGGACTTGACGAGTGCGGCCCTGGCGAGCTGCATGATGACCATGGTGGGCATCAAGGCCCGGGATTTGGGCGTGGAAATTGTGGGCATGGAAGCCCGGGTTGAAAAAACGATGGGAAGCGGACCGCGCCGCATTGTGCGCATCGCCGTGGAGCTCGTATTGAACGTACCGGAAGCCGACGAGCGGGCGCGTCAAGTGCTCGAGCGGACGGCGCGCACGTGTCCTGTGGCGCATTCGCTGCACCCGGACATTGACCAAGCGGTGTGCTTGGTTTGGGCCTGAAAACCGCCCGTGGATTACTGCTCGCAGGCCACCTCGGCATCCGCATAGGCGGAGCAAGCGTGGTTCATCGTGCAAGCTGAAAGCAGAAGGGACGCGGCCAAAACGGCCATGGCAAGGGAGAAGTACTGTTTCATGACGCTGCTAAATTCACCTACTCCCTCAACGGATTTGCACGCGTTATGTTTCATTTTGAACAGGTTCGTTGTGAATTCGCGCAAGCTGGAGCGGAATCTTGCGAAATTAGCGGCATGAACAAGTGGATCTTGGGGCTTTGCGTGGGCGCGGTGCTGGGGGCGGTGGGGTGCTCGTCCTCCTTGCCGTCGGTTCAAACCGCCGCGCGGAAGCCCTACGATTGGGAGGCGCGCTTGCTCCATCCCGAGGTGTCCGTGATGCGGTTGTCGCCGGATTCGGCTGCGCTGTTCTTGCGGATCGATCGCAACGAGCTGCTCTACCTGCGGGATGCGCCTGAATTGCCGTTCACTGCTTCGGTCCAAATCCAAGCCGGCGCCCAATCCTGGCGCCTCCGCGACACCCTCGCCCCGAACATGCCCCAACGGCTCGACGCGGTGTGGCGGTTCGCCGTGCGCGACGTCGACTCCACACGGATGCGCGGCGAAGGGCTGCGCGCCGAAGTCCACATTCGCGACCTCCACCGCAATGCCGAAGCCCTGGAATCGTTGGAATTGCCACCCGCTCACCAAACCGTCAACCGGTTCGATGCGTCCGGTTGGCCCCTCGCCGGGCGCGACGTAGCCGTCGGTGACACGGTGTATTTGCAAGGTCCGGGGGGCATGGGATGGGTTTGGCTGCAGGCCGTGGCGGAACCCAACCTGCCGAGCCCGCCGTTTTCGTCGTTCTCGGACCCGTTGGCGGATTTGGAGGCGCGGGCGTTGGACACCTTGCAGGCGGATGCGGAAGGGCGGTTTGCTTTCGTGGTGCCGGAGGGGACTTCGGTGCTGCGGAGTTTGGCCTTGGATTTTGAAGTCATCCTGCATGGGCGCCGAGCGGATTTTCCCCATGTGCGGACGGTGCCTTACCTGATTGAGACGACGCGGTACGTCACCAGCCGCAGCGAATACGAGCGCATGACCAGCAGCGACGATCCGAAGGGGGGGCTCGACGCGTTCTGGCTCGATTGCGGCAATGACGAGGACCGCGCGGCGAACCTGATCGCCACCTATTACGGGCGCGTCGAGGAGGCAAACCGTTACTTTTCAGGGCTGCAAGAGGGGTGGCGCACCGACCGCGGGATGGTGCACATCGTGTACGGTGTGCCCAACAAGGTGCGGCGCTCGGGGCGGTCGGAATGGTGGATTTACGGGGAAGAGGGGAGCGCGAACACCATCACGTTCAGCTTCCGGCATGCGCCCACTGAACTCGATGCGAACCGCTACATCCTCGATCGGAGCATCCAATTCCGACCGACCTGGGACCGCATGGTGACGAGCTGGCGCAACGGGCGCATCCAAGGCGACTGAAGCGCGTCGGTTTGCGCGTACTTTCGGCCTGAAATTTTGCGCCATGCCTTTCGATGCCCCTTCTCCGCGCGGACGACGTTCCGATGCCCCCCGCCGTTTCAACCGCCCCGCCCCGCCGAAGGGCAGCTACGTCATCGGCTGGCACCCCGTCATGGAAGCCCTCGAGGCGGGCAAGGAGTTTCAGCGGGTGCTGCTGCAACGGGATGAGAAGGGGGAGCGCACGGCCGAGTTGCTGGAAGCGCTGAAAGCGCATGAAGTTCCGGTGCAGCGGGTTCCGCGAGAAAAACTGGATCGCATCACCCGCAAAAACCACCAAGGTGTCATTGCCTTCCTCTCCCCCATCACCTTCCAACCCCTCGAAGAGCTCATCTCACGGGCATACGAGTCGGGGGAAGCGCCGTTGTTCGTGCTGCTCGATGGGGTGACGGATGTGCGCAACCTCGGGGCGATTGCCCGGTCCGCGGAGTGCTTTGGAGCTACGGCTTTGGTCATCCCCACGCACGGGGTGGCCCCCATCCAAGAAGATGCCATCAAGTCCTCGTCGGGCGCGTTGATGCGCCTGCCGGTCAGCCGCGTTGACGACATGGCCGCCGCCGTCACCCTGCTCGAGGGCAACGGGGTACGCGGTGTGGCCATCACGGAAAAGGGGGCGTCACCGATGACAGAAACCCCCATTCCTCGTCCCGCATGCTTGGTGATGGGGGATGAAGAACGGGGGATCTCAGCAGCGGTGTTGGCCGCTTGCAGCCACCGGGTGTTTGTGCCGATGGCGGGGAAAACGGCGAGCCTCAATGTGTCCGTGGCCGCGGGGATTGCCCTCTACCACGTGAGCGCGTCGGACGCCGAGTGAATCAGCCGCGGAACGCGACGCCGCGGTAGTGGCCCGTTTCGCCGAGTTCGTCCTCGATGCGGAGCAACTGGTTGTACTTCGCGACCCGGTCTGAACGGCTGGCGGAACCGGTTTTGATTTGGCCGGTGTTCAGCGCGACAGCGAGGTCGGCGATGGTCACGTCTTCGGTTTCGCCGGAGCGGTGGCTCATCACGCTGGTGTACCCGTTGTTGTGGGCCAACGACACGGCGTTGATGGTCTCGGTGAGGGTTCCGATTTGGTTCACCTTCACCAAAATGGAGTTCGCAATGCCCTCCTCGATGCCACGCGCCAAACGGTGAACGTTCGTGACGAACAAATCGTCGCCCACGAGCTGAACCTTGTCGCCCACCGCCTCGGTCAGCGCCTTCCACGTCGCCCAATCGTCCTCCGCCACACCGTCTTCGATGCTAGCAATCGGGTACTTCTTCACCCAATCGCTCCAGAACGAAACGAGGTCCGAACCCGTCAAAATGTCGCCCGTGGACTGGAAGGTGTAACGGTCCTTCTCCGCGTTGTAGAACTCGGAAGAAGCGGCATCGAGGGCAATCAACATGTCGTCACCTGGCTTGTAGCCCGCCTTTTCAATGGCTTCGAGCACCACCTCAATGGCTTCCTCGTTGGAGCCCAAGTTGGGAGCAAACCCGCCTTCGTCGCCCACGTTCGTGGAATGCCCTTTGCCCTTCAGCACGGACTTCAAGTGGTGGAACACCTCAGTGCCCATGCGCAAGCCATCGGAAAACGTCTCCGCTCCGACGGGCATGATCATGAACTCTTGGATGTCGATTTTGTTGTCCGCGTGGGAACCGCCGTTGAGGATGTTCATCATCGGCACCGGCAACGTGTGGGCGTTCACCCCGCCGATGTAGCGGTAGAGGCTTTCGCCCACCGTTTCGGCTGCTGCCTTAGCGACGGCCAACGAAACGCCGAGGATCGCGTTCGCACCGAGCTTGCCCTTGTTCGACGTCCCGTCCAAATCAATCATCACCTGATCAATCATCCGCTGATCGGTCACATCAAATCCGTTGAGTTCATCCGCCAACACCGTGTTGACGTGCTCAACGGCTTGGCTCACGCCCTTGCCCATCCATTCGTCGCCTCCATCGCGGAGTTCCACGGCCTCGTGGATGCCGGTGGACGCGCCCGAAGGAACGGCGGCGCGGCCGAATGCGCCTTCAACGGTGGTGACTTCCACCTCAATGGTGGGGTTGCCGCGCGAGTCCAAAATTTGGCGCGCGTAAATTTCATCAATGTAGCTCATCGCTTCGGAATTTCAGGTGTGATGCCGGGGCCTCAACCGGCGTGGGTCTCTCATTCAAACCCGCGAAGGCGCCGCAAGTTACAACTCTTGTACGTGGCTTCAAACCACCTGCGGCTCGCGCATGGCGGCCACGAAATCATCAAACAGGTACCGGCTGTCGTGCGGCCCCGCCGACGCCTCCGGGTGGTATTGCACAGAGAACACGGGCTTTCCTTTGAGCGCAATGCCCGCCACCGTGTCGTCGTTCAAATGAACGTGTGTCAGTTCCACATCCGGATGCGCCTCGACACTCGCCTGCTCCACAACAAAGCCGTGGTTTTGCGAAGTGATCTCGCTCTTGCCGGTCCGCAAATTCTTCACCGGGTGGTTCACGCCGCGGTGGCCGTTGAACATCTTGACCGTCTTCAACCCTTGACTCAAGGCCAAAACTTGGTGCCCCAAGCAAATCCCGAACACCGGCAGCCCCGAATCCACCACGCCCTTCACCGTCGCTACCGCCTCGGGCATCGCCGCAGGATCGCCCGGACCGTTGGACAACATGAAACCCTCGGGCTCCCAGGCGAGCATTTGGTCCAAAGGTGTATCCAAGGGGAACACCCGCACACGACAACCCCGATCCACCAAGCACTGGGCAATGCTGCGCTTCACCCCCAAATCCAGCAACGCGACCTTGTGCCCATCTTCCGGCCCCATCTCGTACGCATCCTTCGTGGAAACACGGCTGCTCAGCTCAAGCCCTTGCATGCTCGGTGCTGCCGCAAGGCGGTCCTTCAACTCCTCATCGGACAACCCTTCTGAGGAAATGACGGCATTCATCGCGCCATGTTCCCGAATGTGACGCACCAGGGCGCGTGTGTCCACACCAGCAATGCCGACCACCCCGTCCTCATCGAGGAACCGCTGCAATTCAGTCACCTCCCCGGCCCGGCTCCCAAACGCACTGAAGTTCTTGGTCACCAATCCCGACAACTGAACACGGTCGGACTCCACCTCCCGTGCGATGGTGCCATAATTGCCGATGTGGGCGGTGGCCATCACCAGGATTTGGCCGAAATAACTCGGATCCGTGAAAATCTCCTGGTACCCATACATGCCCGTGTTGAACGCTATCTCCCCCAACGTGGTGCCGTGTGCCCCGATGGAGGTGCCTTCGAATCGCGTGCCGTCCGCGAGCAACAGCACTGCCGGACTCGCCAGAGAAATGTCCTTAGCCATGGGGCAAAGATACTTCGCTCACGTGCGCTCCGTGCAGGTGATTTTCAAAAGGATATCCACGAAAAAAGGGGAGCCAGGCTCCCCTTTTCGGTATCGTTCTAATCGGCGCTTAAGCCTTCGGCTCCTCGCCTTGATCTGCTGCGTCGTCCGCCGCAGGTGCTTCGTCTGCCGCAGGAGCCTCTTCAGCTGCTGGCGCTTCTTCCGCTGCTGGCGCTTCTGCCACGGGCGTTTCCTCAACTGCTGGAGCTGCTGCTTCAGCCGTCTTTGCTGCGCCTCCGCGACGTGAACGGCGTGAACGCTTCTTCTTTGCTTCCGTGCCGTAGATGTCGTTGAAGTCGACCAGCTCGATCAAACACATTTCAGCGTTGTCACCCAAGCGGTTGCCCGTGCGGATGATGCGGGTGTAACCGCCATCACGTGTTGCAACCTTAGGCCCTACCGCACGGAAAAGCTCCGTCACTGCGTATTTGTTGCCCAGTTGAGAGAAAACGACCCGACGGCTGTGCGTGGTGTCCTCCTTCGAACGGGTAACCAACGGCTCAACGAAAGAGCGCAAGGCCTTCGCCTTGGCTACAGTCGTCGTGATGCGCTTGTGCTCAATGAGGGAGCATGCCATGTTGGAAAGCATCGCCTTCCGGTGTCCCTTTTGACGGGAGAGGTGATTGAATTTCTTGTTGTGACGCATGGCTTCACTCTTTGTCCAGTTTGTATTTGCCCACGTCCATGCCGAACGTCAAGCTTTTGCTCTCGACCAAATCCTCGAGCTCCGTCAACGACTTCTTACCGAAGTTCCGGAATTTGAGCAGGTCATTTTTGTTGTAGGAGACCAAATCTCCCAATGATTCGATGTCGGCTGCCTTCAAGCAATTCAATGCACGCACACTCAAGTCCATGTCGCTCAACTTGGTCTTGAGCAATTGGCGCATGTGCAAGCTGCTTTCATCGAACTCTTCCGCTTCAACGCGCTCCTCGAGCTCCAAAGAAATCCGCTCATCACTGAACAACATGAAGTGTTGGATGAGGATTTTCGCAGACTCCTGCAACGCGTCCTTGGGGCTGATGCTGCCATCGCAGTCGATTTCGAGAATGAGCTTCTCGTAGTCGGTGCGTTGCTCCACACGGTAGTTCTCGACCGCGTACTTCACGTTCCGAATGGGCGTGAAGATGCTGTCAATCGCGATGGTGCCAAGCGGCGCCTCAGCCATCTTATTCTCTTCGGCTTGAACGTAGCCACGTCCTTTGCCGATGGTCAATTCCAAGGTCAATGAAACCGAAGGGTCCATCGTGCAGACGACCAAATCAGGATTCATCACTTGGAATGCACTCGTAAACTTGCCGATGTCCCCAGCGGTCATCGTGTCTTGACCTGAAACCGTTACCACGACCGTCTCTGCGTCCGTGGTTTCGATTTGGCGCTTAAAACGCACCTGCTTCAAGTTCAAGATGATGTCCGTCACATCGTTCGAAACCCCCTTGATGGTGCTGAATTCGTGCTCAACTCCATCAATGCGGACATTCGTGATGGCGAAACCCTCCAAGCTAGAGAGCAAGATGCGGCGCAGCGCATTCCCCACCGTGATGCCAAAACCAGGCTCCAACGGACGGAATTCGAAACGGCCGTTGAACTCCGAAGAGTCCAACATCACCACCTTATCGGGTTTTTGGAAATCAAGAATTGCCATGTGGATGTGGGTTTCAGGGATTACTTAGAGTACAATTCGACAATCAGCTGCTCCTTGATGGACTCAGGAATTTGATCCCGAGAAGGAACGCTGATGAAGCTTCCCGTCATCTCCTTGTTGTCCCAAGACAACCAGTCGTGACGTTGGGTGGAAGCGGCGAGCGAATTGGTGATCGCCATCAACGACTTGCTCTTCTCCCGAACGCCCACCACGTCTCCAGGACGCAAGCGGTAGCTGGGGATGTTCACCACGTGTCCGTTCACCGTGATGTGGCGGTGAGACACCAACTGACGGGCTCCCCGACGGGTCGGAGCAACCCCCAAGCGGTAAACAACATTGTCCAAACGGCTTTCACAGAATTGGAGCAAAATCTCACCGGTGATGCCAGGACGCGCGTTTGCCGCCTTAAACATGTTCGAGAATTGCTTCTCCAAGATGCCGTAGGTGTACTTCGCCTTTTGCTTTTCGGCAAGCTGGATGGAGTACTCTGAATCCTTCTTGCGACGACGGTTGTTGCCGTGTTGCCCCGGGCCGTAGGGACGGCGCTCAAGCGCCTTGTCTGGGCCAAAAATGGGGTCTTTGAAACGACGGCTGATCTTCGATTTGGGTCCGCGATAACGTGCCATATCAGTTCTTCAATGCTTTAGTTCGACGATGAGGAATTAGACGCGACGGCGCTTAGGCGGACGGCATCCGTTGTGTGGGAGGCCAGTGGCATCCACGATTTCAATGATTTCGATGCCCATGTTGTGGAGTGCACGCATTGCGCTCTCACGGCCAGCACCCGGCCCTTTTACAAATGCGCGGATTTTGCGCAGGCCCAATTCATGAGCTTCCTTACCGCAATCCTCAGCCGCAACTTGCGCTGCGTAAGGCGTGTTCTTCTTCGAACCCCGGAAACCCATCTTGCCGGCGCTCGACCAAGAAATGACTTGGCCTTGGTTGTTCGTAAGGGAAATGATGATGTTGTTGAAGGAAGAGTGGATGTGGGCTTGTCCCAAGGACTCCACAACGACTTTCTTCTTCTTTTTGACGTTCTTCGCCATCGTCGTAATGTTTAGAGGTGATCAGCCTTTAGGCTCGTTATCTAACCGAAGTACTCGGATTATTTCTTCTTGTTCGCGACAGTCTTGCGACGACCTTTCCGCGTGCGGGAATTGTTCTTCGTACGCTGTCCACGCAACGGGAGGCCGTTACGGTGACGGATGCCACGGTGGCAACCGATGTCCATCAACCGCTTGATGTGCGATTGAACTTCAGAACGCAATTCACCTTCGACCTTGAAGCCGGTGGCGATGGCGTTACGGACGGCGCTGATTTCATCATCCGTCCAATCCTGGACTTTCTTGTCCTCGGAAACACCGACCTCCGCAAGAACCTGAGCAGCGCGGCTGCGTCCGATTCCGAAGATGTAGGTCAGTGCGATGACCCCGCGCTTGTTGCTGGGGATATCAATACCTGCAATACGTGCCATGGTAGATGGGTTTACACGACGTCAAGGCTCAGCCCTGACGTTGCTTCATTTTAGGGTTCTTCTTGTTGATGACGTAGAGACGTCCTTTGCGGCGAACGATTTTGCAATCGTCAGTCCGCTTCTTGAGTGATGCACGAACTTTCATGGTGCTGTTATTTCTTGTATCGGAAACTGATCCGTCCTTTGGTCAAATCGTAAGGCGACATCTCCACCTTCACACGGTCACCAGGCAAAATCTTGATGTAGTACATCCGCATTTTCCCAGAGATGTGGGCCGTAATGATGTGGCCATTCTCGAGTTCCACGCGGAACATGGCGTTGGACAACGCTTCGAGGATGGTCCCGTCTTGGGTGATTGACGCTTGTTTCGCCATTTGGGCTTAACTCTTGACTGATCGTTTATTTAACACTTCTTCAATTGCTTCAAAACTTGAAAGCACTTCTGCTTTGCCGGAACGCACGACGATGTCATGCTCAAAATGCGCGGAAACCTTCCGGTCGGCCGTAACAATGGTCCAACCATCTGATTCCTGCTGCACTTCGCGACGCCCGAGGTTGATCATCGGCTCGATCGCCAAGACCATGCCTTCCATCAACCGAGGCCCGTTTCCGCGGCGGCCAAAATTAGGAACTTCTGGGGCTTCATGGAGGTCTTTTCCCAAACCATGTCCAACAAGTTCCCGAACCACCCCGTATCCGTGGCGCTCCGCGTGGGTTTGACACGCCCAACCGATGTCGCCGATGCGTTTGCCAACGACGGCCTGCTCGATGGCTAAATCGAGGCATTCCTTCGTCACATCGAGGAGTCGCTGCACCTCTGGTGAGATGTCGCCAACCGCGAACGTGTAAGCACTGTCGCCGTAGAAGCCGTTCTTGAGCACACCGCAATCCACCGACACCACATCACCTTCTTCAAGGGGGCGGTTGTTGGGGATGCCATGCACCACCGCTTCATTCACCGAGGTGCACAAAGAATTGGGAAATCCACCGTATCCTTTGAAACCCGGCTCAGCACCGTGGTCGCGAATGAAAGCTTCTGCAACGGCATCCAATTCCAGCGTGGTGACTCCGGGCTGGATGTGCTCCGCGACAGCAGCTAACGTTTTTCCGACAAGCAAAGAACTTTCGCGAATGAGTTCGACCTCTTCGGCCGTTTTGATTCGAACGCGTCGACCGAAACCCATTCCCTCTTAGAATCCGCCGACCCCTCCTACCGGAGAATTGGTACGGCCACGCAACTTACCTGACTTCAAGAAGCCTTGGTACTTGCGCTCCAACAAATGCACTTCAATCTGCTGCAAGGTGTCGAGGATGACCCCCACCATGATCAGCAGTGACGTTCCGCCGAAGTAGATGGCGAAACCTTGGGCCTTTGTCAACCCCAACCCGAATACAATTGCGGGGAGGATGGCCAACAAGCCGAGGAACACGGCACCTGGCAACGTAATGTTGCTGAGCACTGTCTCCAAGTACTGCTTGGTCGGGTGACCGGGCTTGATGCCAGGGATGAATGCGTTTTGGCGCTTCAAATCATCCGCCATCTGACCCGGGTTCACCGTGATCGCCGTGTAGAAGTACGTGAAGACCACAATCATCAAGAAGAACAAGATGTTGTACGCCACACCGTTGAAATCCGACAAGCTCGACATCACCGCGTTGCCTTCGAAGAATTCGCTTTGGCTCAGGTAGAGCGGGACGAACATGATGGCTTGAGCGAAGATGATGGGCATGACTCCGGAGGCATTCACCTTCATCGGGATGAACTCGCGCGCGCCCTCGCCCTGCGGCAAGTGGCTGCCGGTGTTGGCTTGCGCCTTCGCCATTTGGACGGGAACCTTCCGCAGGCCCTGGACGAGCGCCACAGAAGCTCCGATGACCACCAACAGGATCGCCAACTCGACCAGGAAGAAGTACAACGACGTGTCCGGGTGGTTCAACTCTTGGATGATGGACTGTGGGAAGGTGGCGATGATACCGATCATGATGAGCAACGAAATACCATTGCCGATGCCACGCTCGGTGATGCGCTCACCCAACCACATGATGACCAAGGTTGAGGCCACGAGGATCAATACCGCACTGAACCACCAGAATGGGCTGGGATCGACCACCGCTCCGCGGACAGAAACTACGCTTGAAGCGAGGTAACCGGGCGCTTGCACCAAGGTGATGGCGATGGTCAAGAAACGCGTCCATTGGTTCAGCTTGTTCCGGCCGCTTTCACCGTCGGTCTGCATCTTTTGGACTGCAGGAACGGCAATGCCCAACAACTGGATGATGATCGATGCCGAGATGTACGGCATGATCCCCAACGCAAAGATGGAGGCGCGGCTGAATGCCCCACCGGTGAACAAGGACAACAGCGCACCGAGGCCTTCTTCGCCTCCGGCTGCATTCAAGCTCTCTGCAAGGACATCACTGTTTACACCAGGCAACACAATGAACGAGCCCAAGCGGTAAATCAGGATCAACCCGAGGGTGACGCCAATCTTCTTGCGAAGCTGTTCGTGGTGCCAGATGTTCTGGAATTTCTCGAAAAAGTTTTTCATGGCGCGGAATTTACAGCGCTACTGCCTGACCTCCTGCACTTTCAATCGCTGATTGTGCAGTGGCAGAAAATTTGTGCGCTTCAATTTTGACGCCTGAAGTCAATTCTCCCCGTCCGAGGATCTTGACCAAATCACGCTTGCCCGCCAATCCGTTGTCCTGGATGGTTTGCAACGTCACTTCAGTGAGCGACTTGCGCGTGATCAATTCTTGCAAGGTGTCCAAGTTGATGCCCTTGTACTCAACCCGATTCGGGTTGCGGAAACCAAACTTAGGAACACGGCGCTGCAAAGGCATTTGTCCACCTTCGAAGCCGATTTTGCTCTTGTACCCGGAACGTGACTTGGCGCCCTTGTGGCCGCGCGTAGAAGTGCCTCCGTGTCCGGATCCTTCACCGCGTCCAACTCGCTTGCGCTGCTTCCGAGAACCCTGAGCGTACTTGAGGTTACTGAGATTCATGGTCTGTGCTGGTTACGATTATTTTTCTTCAACCTTCACCAAGTGGCTCACTTTGCGCACCATACCCAAAATTTGGGGAGTGGCTTCGTGTTCCACCGGGTTGTGGAGTTTCTTGATGCCGAGTGCCGCGATGGTCGCCTTCTGGCGAGCAGGACGGTTGATGGCACTGCGGACTTGGGTGATGACGATTGTTGCCATGATTGCCTAGCTTATCCGTTAAACACTTTCGAGACGGAAATGCCGCGCAAGTGGGCCACTTCCTCCGCACTGCGCAATGCCTTCAAGGCATTGAACGTAGCCTTCACCACATTGTGTGGGTTGGAGGAGCCCAAGCTCTTGGCCAATACATCGGTGATGCCCGCGCTCTCGAGGACAGCACGCATGGCACCGCCCGCAATCACTCCCGTACCGGGGGAAGCAGGGCGAATCATGACGTGTGCACCCGCATAACGCATCTCCTGTTCGTGCGGAATGGTTCCTTTTACGAGCGGCACAGCAATCATGTTCTTCTTTGCATCGTCGATGCCTTTTTGGATCGAAGTCGCGACTTCGCGGCTCTTGCCCAATCCATGTCCGACTTTGCCTTTCTCATCGCCCACCACCATGATGGCGCTGAAGCTGAACGTACGGCCCCCCTTCGTGGTCTTAGCCACCCGGTTGATGCCGACCAAGCGTTCCTTCAAATCGGGATCGCCCGTGCGCGACTGCTGCTGCTGATCGCCGCGTCCTTTGCGTTGTTGACGTTGTTCCATCTTCACTTAGAATTTCAATCCGCCCTCCCGAGCAGCTTCTGCCAATTTCTTTACACGGCCGTGGTAGACGTAACCGTTCCGGTCGAATACAACCGACTCGATGCCTGCTCCCTTTGCCTTTTCTGCAATGGCCTTTCCGACCACTGCTGCTTGGTCAACCTTAGCAATTCCCTTTGCGCTGTCGTCCCCGAGCGAACCAGCGGCTGCCAACGTGCGGCCAGTGGAATCGTCGATGATTTGAGCGTAAATCTGCTTGTTGCTCCGGAATACCGACAAACGAGGACGTTCGCTCGTGCCGAGAATCTTGCCGCGGACGCGGCGCTTGATGCGCTGACGCGCAAATGTTTTCTTCGTGCCCATCTGATTCGATTATTTCGAAGCGGTCTTACCAGCTTTGCGACGGATTTGCTCATTCTTGTAACGGACACCTTTTCCTTTGTAGGGCTCAGGCTTCCGCAACGAACGGATTTTTGAAGCGACCGCTCCGATCAATTGCTTGTCGTGTGAGTGCAATTTTACGTAGGGGTTCGCTCCCTTCTTGGTCTCAGCTTCCACCTTGATTTCATTCGGCAAAAGCATCACAATCGGGTGGCTGTATCCCAAAGCCAAGGTCAATTCCTGACCCGCAGCAGAGGAACGGAAACCCACACCGACCAATTCCAATTCAATGGTGTATCCCTCGGTAACACCCACAATCATGTTGTTCACCAATGAACGGTACAAACCGTGCTTGGAGCGGTGTTCCTTGTTATCGGATGGACGCGTAAACGTCATTACATTGTCTTCGAGCTGAACATCGATCACCGGATCGATTTCTTGCTGAAGCTCTCCTTTAGGGCCCTTAACAGTGACCAACTGATCCGCAACCGTCACCGTGACGCCGCTGGGGATGTTGATCGGGGCTTTTCCAATTCGAGACATGACTTCGTATCGTTCTGGTTGATCAATAAACGGTGCAAACGAGTTCGCCACCGATGTTCATTTGGCGGGCTTCCTTGTCCGTCATCAACCCCTTAGAGGTTGAAACGATGCAAACGCCCAAGCCGTTCAAGACGCGTGGCAATTCACCTGCACCCGCGTACTTGCGGAGACCAGGTGTGCTCACCCGTTGGATTTTCGTGATCGCAGGGCGCTTCGACTTGGCGTCGTAGCGCAGCGCGATTTTAATCGTTCCTTGGTGTCCCTCATCCACGAACTTGTAGTTCAGGATGTAACCTTTGTCGAACAAGATTTTCGTCATCTCCTTCTTCATGTTCGAAGCAGGAATTTCAACCACCTTGTGACCCGCTGATTGCGCATTCCGAATGCGCGTCAGGTAATCTGCGATAGGATCTGTAAACATCTCTATTCGTTCTTTAGGTTACCAGCTGGCCTTCTTGACGCCAGGAATCTTCCCAGCGAGGGCCATTTTGCGGAAAAGCACGCGGGAGATGCCAAATTGGCGCATGTATCCGCGAGGACGGCCGGTGATTTGGCAACGGTTGTGCATACGAACAGCCGCGCTGTTTGGCGGCAATTTTTGCAGAGCATCCCAATCCCCTGCAGCTTTGAGGGCCGCACGCTTCTCAGCGTATCGAGCGACCAATCGAGCGCGCTTGCGCTCACGGGCTTTCATTGATTCTTTAGCCATAACTCAGTTCTTTTTGAAGGGGAATCCGAAACCTTCCAAGAGGGCCTTCGCCTCTTCGTCGGTGCGAGCGGATGTCACAATCGTGATGTCCATTCCATTGAAGTACTTCACTTCATCGAGGTTGATCTCGGGGAAGATGATTTGTTCCTTCACGCCGAAGGTGAAGTTGCCGCGTCCGTCAAAACCTTTCGGGCGGATGCCTTGGAAGTCACGGGTACGTGGCAGGGAAATCGCAATCAGGCGGTCGAGGAACTCGTACATGCGCTCGCGGCGCAACGTAACACGAGCTCCGATGGCCATGCCCTTCCGCAATTTGAAGTTCGATACGTCCTTCGTAGAAATCGTCTGAACGGCTTTTTGACCCGTGATGCGGGTCATCTCATCAATTGCTGCCTCAATGATTTTCTTGTCAGCAATGGCCTTACCGAGGCCCTGGTTGAGGCAAATCTTCGTGATGCGAGGAACCTGCATCACCGTCTTGTACTCGAAACGCTCTTTGAGCGCGGGTACCAGTTGCTCTTGGTATTGAGCTTGGAGGCGTGGTTGGTAACTCATCACTTGATCTCCTCGTTGGTTTTCTTAGAATAACGAACCAGCTTGCCTTCGTCATTGCGACGACGGCCAACCCGCGTGGCGTTGCCTTGGTTGTCGATGACCATCACATTGGAAATGTGGATGCCCGCCTCCTTTTCAACAATGCCACCTTGTGGGTTCGCGGCACCCGGCTTCTGGTGACGCTTGACGATGTTCACGCCTTCGACGAAGACCCGGTCGGTCTTGCGGTCCACGCTCAACACCGTCCCTTGCTTGCCCTTGCTTCCGCCCGACAACACCTTCACGGTGTCGCCCTTCTTTACTTTGAATCGCTTAAACATAGCTGTTTGGATTAAAGCACCTCTGGCGCAAGTGAGACAATCTTCATGAAGTCCTTTTCGCGCAACTCACGAGCGACAGGACCGAAAATACGCGTACCGCGCATTTCACCTGCTGCGTTGAGCAACACGATGGCGTTGTCGTCAAAACGGATGTAAGAACCGTCTGGACGGCGCACCTCCTTGCGGGTACGTACAACAACACCTGTGGATACCGTTCCCTTCTTTACGTTTCCGTTGGGCGTTGCATCCTTGATCGCAACCACCACTTTATCGCCAATGCTGGCGTAGCGGCGGCGTGTACCGCCCAACACACGGATGCACAAAGCTTCTTTTGCACCGGTGTTGTCGGCCACTTTCATGCGGCTTTCTTGCTGTATCATAATTGATTAGCCTTAACTGTTTCGTTTCCGGAGCGGCTTACTTAGCGCGCTCAATGATTTCGGCGACGCGCCAGCACTTCCGCTTGCTCAACGGACGTGTCTCCATGATCCGCACCGTGTCTCCCACGTTGCAATCATTGGCTTCGTCATGTGCCATGAATTTGCTCGTCTTCTTGACGAACTTCCCATACTTGGCGTGCTTCTCCTTCCGCTCCACCACTACCGTGATGGATTTGTCCATGGACGTGGAAGAAACCACACCGATCCGCTCTTTACGGAGGTTGCGGGCGGGAGCCGCAGGTGTCATCTCGGTGCTCATGCGTTCGCTTTCTTACGTGTGTTCAATTCGGTCAAGAGGCGAGCGATGTCGCGCTTCTTGTTGGCAATGGCCTTGGGGCTTTCCAATCCGGCAACCGTGTGGTTGAACCGCAATTTGGCCAAAGCATTCCGCTCCAATTCGATGCGCTCGTTCAGATCGGCATCAGAGAGCTGACGGATTTCTGCATTCTCAATCATCAGTGCGCGTAATCAGGGCGTACAACAAACTTGCATTTCACAGGCAACTTTTGGGCTCCCAAACGCAGTGCTTCCTGAGCAGTGTCCATAGGGACACCATCCACTTCGAAGAGCACGCGTCCTGGACGGACCGGAGCCACCCAGTGGCTCGGTGCACCCTTACCCTTACCCATACGAACCTCTGCAGGCTTCGACGTGATGGGCTTGTCCGGGAAAATGCGGATCCAAACTTTACCTTCCCGCTTCATGTAACGGTTGATGGCGATACGAGACGCCTCAATCTGCCGCGACGTAATGAAGCCGACCTCCAAGGTCTTGATTCCAAAGGAACCGTAAGCAATTGTCGCACCGCGCTGCGCGTTTCCACGCACACGGCCCTTCTGCATCTTACGGAACTTGGTTCTTTTCGGCTGTAACATAACCTTGTTCTTTTACTTATTAGCGGCGGGGACGACGTCCTCCACCCTGACGGCGGTCATTGCCACCGCGGCGATCGTTCGACTTCTTCTGAGCAGGAACCGGAGACAAGTCGCGCTTACCGTAGACTTCACCACGGCAAATCCAGCACTTCACACCGATCCGACCATACGTGGTGTGCGCCTCGACCAACGCGTAGTCGATGTCCGCACGGAAGGTGTGCAATGGAATGCGTCCCTCCTTGTATGATTCCGAACGAGCGATTTCAGCACCGTTCACACGACCTGCGATGTTGATCTTGATGCCCTCAGCGCCCATGCGCATCGTGCCGGCAATCGCCATCTTGATGGCCCGGCGGTGCGAGATACGCGCCTCAATTTGGCGGGCAACGCTCTCCGCTACCAAGCGGGCATCCAATTCAGGACGCTTGATTTCGAAGATGTTGATTTGGACTTCCTTGCCCGTCAACTTCTTCAACTCTTCACGGAGCTTATCCACCTCCGTTCCTCCTTTACCGATGATCACCCCAGGGCGCGCAGTCTTGATGGTCACCGTGACCAACTTGAGCGTGCGCTCGATGATGATGCTCGACACATTTGCCTTGCGCAAACGTGCCATCAGGTATTCGCGGATCTTCTCGTCCTCCACCAACTTATCGGTGTAGTCCTTCCCGCCGTACCAGTTGGAATCCCATCCACGGATGAAACCGAGGCGGTTGCCGATTGGATTAGTTTTCTGTCCCATGGATTAGTTCTTGGCGGAGTCTACAATGATGGTCACGTGGTTGCTGCGCTTGCGGATGCGGTGCGCGCGGCCTTGAGGTGCCGTTTGCAAACGCTTCAACATGCGGCCACCGTCAACGAAGATGTCGCGCACAATCAAGTCGCTCTCTTCCGGACGCTGTCCTTCGTTCTTAGCTTCCCAGTTGGCAATGGCCGAACGGAGGAGCTTTTCCAAACGAATTGAAGCTTCGCGTGAGCTGAACTTCAACACGTTCAATGCTTGGAAGGCACCCATTCCGCGAACGGTGTCTGCAACGAGGCGCATCTTGCGGGGAGACGTGGGGCAATCGTTCAATTTCGCGATTGCCACGCTCTTCATTTCTTCTTTGCGCGCGTCAGCGGCAATTCTTTTACGCTTTCCCATAACAGATTAACGCTTCTTGTCCTTCTTGTCCGCGTGGCCACGGAAGGTACGAGTGGGTGAAAATTCGCCGAGCTTGTGCCCTACCATGTTCTCCGTAACGAATACAGGAATGAACTGGCGACCGTTGTGAACGGCGATGGTGAGACCAACAAAATCGGGTGTGATGGTGCTGGCGCGGGACCAAGTCTTGATCACCGTCTTCTTTCCGGAAGCCTGCATGGCTTCCACACGTTGTGCCAATTTGTAGTGCACAAACGGGGGTTTCTTTAGTGAACGAGCCATGATGCTTACTTCTTCCGACGTTCAATGATAAACTTGCTGCTGTTCTTGCGCGGGTTACGCGTCTTGTAACCCTTCGATGGCAAGCCCTTGCGTGAGCGTGGGTGTCCACCTGAAGAACGGCCCTCACCACCACCCATGGGGTGATCGACTGGGTTCATGACCACACCACGTACGCGTGGGCGGCGACCCAACCAGCGTGAACGTCCCGCCTTACCGGAAACCTGCTGGTTGTGCTCAGAGTTGCTCACCGTACCGATGACCGCCATGCAGGTGGTCAAGATTTGGCGAACTTCACCGCTAGGCAACTTGATGATCGCGTACTTGCCATCCCGGGCGTTCAACTGCGCGTATGAGCCCGCGCTGCGCGCAATGCATGCGCCTTTACCGGGGTACAACTCGATGTTGTGAATCACCGTACCGAGCGGAATGTCTGACAAATACATCGCGTGACCTACGTTCGGAGTGGCCTCCTTGCCGCTGTTGATGGTCATGCCCGGCTTCAAGCCGTTCGGTGCAACGATGTACCGCTTCTCGCCGTCCTTGTATTCGACCAAGCAAATGCGTGCGCTGCGGTTTGGATCGTATTCCACGGTCAAAACCGTAGCCTCCATGTGCTTGTCGCGGTTGAAGTCGATCAAACGGTAGCGACGCTTGTGGCCACCTCCGCGGTAGCGCATCGTCATTTTACCATCGGAATTCCGGCCACCTGACTTCTTCAGGCTGCGGAGCAATGGCTTGTGCGGGGTATCCGTGGTCACGTCGTCGAACTTCGACAACACTTTGTGACGCGTACCCGGCGTAATGGGGTTGAATTTACGAAGTGCCATTTCCTCAGATGTTCTCGTAGAAGTCAATCATCTCACCTTCGCCAATGCTGACGATGGCTTTCTTGTACTGGTTCGTGCGGCCCTTGACCATTCCGGTCTTGGTGTAGCGCTGGCGCGCCTTGCCGTCCACGCGCACCGTACGCACAGAAGTGACGGTCACGCCGTACTCTGCCTCGATGGCCTTCTTGATTTCAATTTTGTTCGCACCAAGCGCCACAACAAAACCATACGCATTGTTGCGCTCTTGGTCAGTGGTCATCTTCTCGGTGATGAGGGGTTTGATCAGAATCTGCTGCATGGCCCTTCTTATTTCAGCAATCCTTCAAGTACCTCGTGGGCGTTGTCCACGAGGACGAGGGTTTTGCAGTTCATGATATCGTAGGTGCTGAGGTCTGATGCGACCATCACGCGGTGCTTAGGCAAGTTCCGGCAGCTCAAGTAGACGCTGTCGTTTGCTGAAGGCAAAACGAGCAAGGTCTTCGAATCCGCGAGCTCCAAGTTCTTCATCACTTGAGCGAACGACTTCGTGCTCGGCTTGTCCATGCTGATGGCCTCGACCACCTTGATGGCCTCGTCCTTCGCCTTGTAAGTCAAAGCGCTCCGGCGTGCCAGCTGCTTCACCTTTCCGTTCAATCGGTGGGTGTAGTTGCGTGGTTCAGGGCCAAAAATGGTACCACCGCCACGGAACAACGGGTTCTTGATGGAACCTGCCCGTGCAGTACCTGTTCCCTTCTGCTTCTTGAGCTTGCGCGTGGAACCGGAAACCAAACCACGGTGCAACGTGTCGTGCGTGCCTTGGCGCTGAGCTGCCATGTAACGCTTCACATCCAAGTAGATGGCGTGGTCGTTGGGCTCGATGGCGAAAACCGCATCGCTCAACGTTACGGACTTAGCCGTCTTGGAGCCGTCGGTGCTGTATACGTTGAGTTTCATTACGCTTCAGGCTTACGGATGATGATCATGGAACCTTTGTGACCGGGGACTGCACCCTTCACCACCAACACACCGTCTTCTGGCATGACCTTCACGATTTCGAGGTTCTCGATCGTGACGCGGCCGTTGCCTGTTTGACCTGCCATGCGCATGCCCTTGAACACGCGGGCTGGCGTAGAAGCTGCACCCACAGAACCGGGAGCACGCAGGCGGTTGTGTTGACCGTGCGTTGCTTGGCCGACACCGCCGAAGCCGTGACGCTTAACAACCCCTTGGAATCCCTTACCCTTGGAGGTGCCTGAGACTGACACGAATTCGCCTTCCGCGAACACGTCGTCAACCTTCAGCTCTGCACCGGGCTGGAGCTCCTGGTCAAAATGTTTAAACTCGACAAGCTTGCGCTTGGGCGCCACACCGGCGCGCTTAAAGTGGCCTTGCATGGCCTTTGAAGTCCGCTTTTCAGAGCGATCTCCAAATCCGAGTTGAACGGCTTCGTAGCCGTCCTTCTCAAGGGTACGAACTTGCGTGACTACGCAAGGACCAACCTCTAGAATGGTGCATGGGATGTTCTTCCCAGCGGCACTATAGATGCTGGTCATACCAATCTTCTTCCCTATGAGTCCGGGCATGATCGTTGATTATGATGATGATGGACTGACGCGCTGTCAGACCTTGATTTCTACTTCGACTCCACTTGGCAACTCGAGGCGCATCAACGCGTCCACCGTCTTCGAAGAAGAGCTGTAGATGTCGATCAACCGCTTGTAGCTGTTGAGTTCAAATTGTTCACGTGCCTTCTTGTTCACGTGGGGTGAACGAAGTACCGTGTAAATGCGCTGGTGCGTCGGGAGCGGAACAGGACCGCTGATGACTGCGCCCGTAGCCGTTACGGTGCTCACAATCTTCTTTGCCGACTTGTCGACGAGGTTGTGGTCGTACGACTTGAGCTTGATGCGAATTTTCTGCGTCATGATTTCTTCTTCTTAGCTTATCCCTTCGCTTCAGCGATGACTTTTTCTGCCACGTTGTTCGGTGCCTCTGAGAAGTGGCTGAACGACATGGAAGAGGTGGCACGACCTGAGGTCAACGTACGGAGGTCCGTCACGTAACCAAACATTTCAGACAACGGAACCTTTGCGTTCACAATCGTCTTGCCTGCGCGTTCACCCGTGCCTTCAATCAGCGCACGGCGCTTGTTCAAGTCACCGATGACGTCACCCATGTTCTCGTCTGGTGTGACCACCTCCAACTGCATCATCGGCTCGAGGATCTTCGGCTGGCAGTGCTTCACCGCATTGCGGTAAGCCATCTTCGCTGCCAATTCGAATGACAACTGGTCCGAGTCAACGGCGTGGAAACTACCGTCTACGAGCTCAACTGCCATGCTGTCCATTTGGTAACCCGCAAGCACACCGTTCTTCATGGCCTCTTCGAAACCCTTCTGAACAGACGGAACGAATTCCTTCGGCACGTTACCCCCTTTCACTGAGTTGGTGAAGACCAAACCTGGCTTCTCCGGATCCGGTGAAGGACCGATTTTGACGATGATGTCCGCGAACTTACCGCGACCACCCGACTGCTTCTTGTACACCTCGCGGTGTTCGGTTGAACCCGTGATGGCTTCCTTGTAGTTTACCTGGGGAGCGCCTTGGTTGCACTCCACCTTGAACTCGCGGCGAAGGCGGTCCACCAAGACTTCGAGGTGCAATTCCCCCATGCCCGAGATGACCGTTTGGCCCGTCTCTTCGTCCGTGCGAACGCGGAACGTGGGGTCCTCTTCAGCGAGCTTGTACAAGCCGTTGGACAATTTGTCCAAATCCGCCTGCGACTTCGGCTCAACTGCGATACCGATGACCGGCTCTGGGAAGCTCATGCTCTCCAACACCACCTCATGTCCTTCAGCACACAACGTGTCACCGGTCTTGATGTCCTTGAATCCAACCACGGCACCGATGTCACCTGCTTCGAGGACGTCGATGGGGTTCTGCTTGTTCGAGTGCATCTGGAAGATGCGGGAAATGCGCTCCTTCTTGCCTGAACGGGTGTTCTGCACGTAAGAACCTGCAGGCAACATGCCCGAGTACGCACGAACGAAGCACAAACGTCCCACGAAGGGGTCGGTGGCGATCTTAAATGCCAAACCAGAGAACGGCTCGTCCGGATCGGGCTTGCGAATGATTTCCTTCTCCTCGTCGTCCACCGCGTGACCGACAATGGCCTCCACGTCGTACGGTGAAGGCAAGTACATCATCACCGCGTCGAGCATGGTCTGCACCCCCTTGTTCTTGAAGGCAGAGCCGCACAAGATGGGCGTGATTTGCATGTCGATGGTTGCCTTCCGGATAGCGTTCTCAATCTCGTCTTGGGTCAAGCTATCGGGATCCTCAAAGAACTTCTCGAGGAGCGCCTCGTCCTGTTCTGCAACGGACTCGATGAGCTTCTCGCGGTATTCTGCGACGGTGTCAACCAAGTCAGCAGGGATTTCCACCTCGTCCCAGGTCATTCCCTTGTCCTCCTCGTTCCAGATGAACGCCTTGTTTTGGATCAAATCGACCACACCGCGGAAATCATCCTCAGCGCCGATTGGAATTTGCAACGGAACGGGGTTCGCTCCGAGCATCTCCTTGATCATGTTCAACACGTTGAAGAAGTCGGCACCTGAACGGTCCATCTTGTTGACGAAACCGATGCGCGGCACCTTGTACTTATCTGCCAAGCCCCAGTTCGTTTCCGACTGAGGTTCAACGCCAGACACTGCACAGAACAACGCCACCGCACCATCCAACACGCGCAATGAGCGCTCCACCTCCACCGTGAAGTCCACGTGACCTGGGGTGTCAATGATGTTGATCCGGTATTGGTTGTCGCGGAAGTTCCAGAAACACGTGGTTGCAGCAGACGTGATCGTGATGCCACGCTCCTGCTCTTGCTCCATCCAGTCCATCGTAGCTGCACCGTCGTGTACCTCACCGATTTTGTGAGAAATACCGGTGTAGTACAGGATGCGCTCCGTGGTGGTCGTCTTTCCCGCATCCACGTGGGCCATGATGCCGATGTTGCGGGTGAAATTGAGGTCTCTCTTTGCCATGATCGAGGCGATGTGTCAGTTCAATGAATCAGAAACGGAAGTGAGAGAATGCCTTGTTCGCCTCCGCCATGCGGTGCGTGTCCTCCTTCTTCTTGAAGGTTGCGCCCTCTTCCTTAGTAGCAGCGATGATTTCAAAGGCCAAACGATCGGCCATCGTCTTCTCGTTGCGCTTGCGAGCGTATCCAATCATCCACTTCATCGCCAAGCTCTGACGGCGCGCGTCACGAATCGGCTGAGGGATTTGGAACGTGGCACCACCTACACGGCGGCTGCGCACTTCGACGCCCGGCGTCACGTTCTCCAAAGCTTTCTTGAACATCTCGAGGCCATCCTCCCCGGTGCGTTCCTGGACACGGTCCATCGCCTTGTAGAAGATGTCAAAGGCAACGCTTTTCTTGCCGTCCAACATCAGGTTGTTTACGAAGCTGGTCACCAACGTGCTGCCAAACCGTGGGTCAGGCAAAATCAGGTGCTTCTTAGGTACTCTCCTTCTCATAGCGGATTACTTCTTAGCTTTTGGACGCTTGGTTCCGTACTTCGAACGGCGCTGGGTGCGGCCTTCGACGCCCGCGGTATCCAAGGCACCACGGACAATGTGATAACGCACACCCGGCAAATCCTTCACACGACCGCCGCGCACGAGCACGATGCTGTGCTCTTGGAGGTTGTGACCTTCACCGCCGATGTAGGCGTTGACTTCGTTGCCGTTCGTGAGTCGCACACGGGCGACTTTCCGCATAGCGGAGTTCGGCTTCTTAGGTGTCGTCGTGTAAACACGGACACATACTCCGCGGCGTTGCGGACAAGAGTCCAAAGCGGCAGACTTGCTCGTCTGTGGCTTTGTAATACGACCCTTACGGATGAGCTGCTGGATGGTAGGCATTCGTCCTATGAATCAAATTTCGGTTGTGCATAAAATCTTCTCCCCCACAATAAGGGGCTGCAAAAGTAACAGAGAACGCGTGAAAAACAATACCCTAGCGCGCCTTTTTCCCCACTTTCTTTCTCACGGCCAAAAAGTTGCCGCAAAGTTGATGAAGAATCGTCCGAACCGAGGCGTTAACTTCGTGTCGTGGAATTCTTGAACGAACTGAACGAAGCCCAACGGGCGGCGGCGACCCACGTGGATGGGCCAATGATGGTGATCGCTGGGGCGGGATCCGGGAAAACGCGGGTCTTGACGTACCGGATTGCCTATTTGATAGAGCGCGGGGTGGATCCGTTTTCGATTTTGGCCTTGACGTTTACGAACAAAGCCGCGCGCGAGATGAAAGAGCGCATCGGGAAAGTCATCGGCGAGAGCGAGGCGAAGAACATCTGGATGGGCACCTTTCACAGCGTCTTTGCCCGCATCCTGCGCTCCGAAGCAGAACGCATCAACTACACCCGGAATTTCACCATTTACGACACCGCCGACAGCCGCTCCCTCATTAAGGACATCATCAAGGGCCTCAACCTCGACGACAAGGTTTACAAGCCCGCCAGCGTGCAAGCCCGCATCTCCGGGGCGAAGAACAACCTCATCGACGCCACCGGTTACGCTGACCACCCCGAGATCCAGTCCGAGGATGCCCAAGCCGGCCGGCCGCACATCGCGACCATCTACCAGCATTACGAGTCGCGGTGCTTCCGCGCCCAGGCCATGGACTTCGATGACCTGCTGTTCAAGATGAACATCCTGCTCCGCGATTTCCCCGACCTCTTATATAAGTACCAGTCGAAGTTCGCCTACCTGATGGTGGACGAGTACCAGGACACGAATTTTGCGCAGTACCTCATCATCAAGCAGCTCGCGGCCCAGCGGGAGAACATCTGCGTGGTGGGCGATGATGCGCAGTCGATTTACGGCTTCCGGGGGGCGAACATTGAGAACATCCTGAATTTCAAGCACGATTTCAAAGCGGTTAAAACCGTCAAACTGGAGCAGAATTACCGTTCCACGCGGGCGATTGTGGAGGCTGCGAACTCGGTGATTGCACACAATAAAGACCAAATCCCGAAATCGGTTTGGACCGAAAACGGCGACGGCCGCCGCATCCAAATCAACCGCCACTACACGGACAACGAGGAAGGGCGCCATGTGGCCACCCGCATCTTCGACATGCACCACCAGCAGCAAGTCCCGTTCAAGGACTTCGCCATCCTGTACCGGACGAATGCGCAATCGCGGGCCTTCGAGGAAAGCCTGCGCAAGCTCAACCTCCCCTACCGCATCTACGGCGGCACCTCCTTCTATCAACGGAAGGAGATCAAGGACCTCATCGCCTACTTCCGACTTGTGGCGAACCCCCGGGACGACGAAGCATTCAAGCGCGTGGTGAATTACCCCGCCCGCGGCATCGGAAAGAGCACGATGGACAAGCTCATCATCGAAGCGGGGGAACGCAATGCTGCGTTGTGGGACGTGGTGACGGACGAGTCCATGCCGCCCACCACCCTAAGTGGGGCGCCCTTGAAGAAGCTCCGCGACTTCACGAACATGATCCGGCGCTTCATGGCGGACATGGACCGGATGGCGGCCGACGAGCTCGCCCTTGAAATCGCCAAGCACTCCGGACTTGTCAGCGAACTCTACCGCGACAAGACGCCCGAAGGCGTGGCGCGCTACGACAACATCCAGGAGCTGTTGAATGGGGTGCAGGCCTTCGCTGAGCAGGCGCGGGAGGCGGACCCGGATGCACGCCCGACCCTCGGCGACTTCCTGCTCGACGTGGCGCTGCTGACGGACGCCGACCAGGACGACGACGACCTGAACAAGGTGGCCATGATGACCATCCACGCCGCGAAAGGACTGGAATTCAAGCACGTCAGCATCGTGGGCCTCGAAGAGAACCTCTTCCCGAGCCAAATGGCGATGCAGTCGCGGGCCGACCTCGAAGAGGAACGCCGGCTCTTTTACGTCGCCCTGACCCGGGCGGAAGAAACATGCGCCCTGAGCTTTGCGCAGACGCGGTATCGGTTTGGCCAAGTCATCTCCGCGGAGCCCAGCCGCTTCATCGAAGAAATCGACGAACAGTACGTCGAATACAGCAACGCCAAGGCGGCCAAACCCACGCCGTTCGCCGGGGGCGCCTCCTTCGAGCAAGCGCGCAAGCAATGGAAGCAAATGCCGAGCGCGGGCGGCGACACCGCCAAAGCCTTCGGCCGCCTCGCCGACAAAGCAGCCCCCAAGCCCGCTGCCGAGCGCCCCTTCCAACGGTCCTCCACGGGAGGCAAACTCAAACGCGTCGACCCGATCGGCGACGGCGGCGCCCTGCCGGATTTGCAAGAAGGCACCCTCGTTTCCCACGAACGCTTCGGCAAGGGGAAGATCGTCAAGCTCGAAGGCGCCGCGCCCAACACGAAGGCCACCGTATTCTTCCCGGAGGCCGGCACGAAACAGCTGCTCTTGAAGTTCGCGAAACTTACGGTGATCGAGGAATGAAACGGATGATGTTTTGGGGCGCGCTTGCCGTGCTCGTGGGCGGGTGTGAAAAACCCTCGACGGACTGCGTTTTGCACGTGGAAGTGGTGGACGCGGGGCACGACGTGGCGGCGCCGCCGCTCGAGGGGGCGGAGGCCACGTTCCGGCAGCAGCTGCTCGCGGGCGGGGTCTTGACGAGCGCCTTCACGCCGGTGGCGGAGGGGGCGACGGATGTGCAGGGCGTGTGCGATTTGGCCTTCACGAAGGAGAATGCGCTCGCCTACCGGCTTGACCTGGAAGCAAGCGGCTACTTTTCACGCCAAATCCCGTGGAACCCCGACGATTTCCTGCCCGGCGAAACCCTCCCGCTCAGCACCGACCTCATGCCGCGCGCCACTGTGCGCGTCCACCTCGAAGCGGGGCTGCTCGCCGGCCCGGGCGACGTCTTGCAATTTCGGACCCTGCACGTGCCGGGCGAATACCCCACGTGCGACAACGGCTGGCGGACGTTCAACAGCGAGACCGGAGCGGACACGGCTTGGGTCTGCGACATGGAAGGCGGGGCGACGGTGGCCTACACGTATCAAGTGACGCGGGACGGGGAAACGTTGAATTACGTGGACTCCATCGTGGCTGCACGCTTCGAGGAGACGACCCTAAACGTGGTGTGGTGATGGACGTGCAGCTGCAGGTGACCGAATTCGAGGTGCCGAAGACGGCGCGGTATGCCGTGCTGCGGCCGGAGCGGCCGGTGGGGCGGATTTGGGCGCTGCACGGGTATGGGCAGCTGCCGGAGTTTTTCCTGCGACGCTTCCGGGGGGCGGCTGAAGCGGGCTGGGAAGTGATTGCGCCCGAAGGCCTGCATCGGTTTTACTTGGAAGGGACCTCGGGTCGCGTCGGGGCTTCTTGGATGACGAAGGAGGCCCGCGAGTCGGACATGGCGGACTATGTGCGCTACCTCGACGCCCTGCATGCCGCGCTTCCAGCGCAGGACGGCCCGAGCGTGTTGCTGGGCTTTTCGCAGGGCGTGGCCACGGCGGCGCGCTGGGCGTGCCGAGGCGCGGCGACGTTCGATGCCCATGTCTTCTGGGCCGGGGTCTTCCCGCCGGACCTGGACCTTGAGCAGGAGGTGGCGCCGCTCCGCAAGGTGCCGACGTGGGTGGCGTTGGGGGATGCTGACCCGTTCTTCAAGGAGGACCTGCTGACCGCCGCTTCGGAGCGGTTCACGTTGGCGGGCATTGACCACGATTTGGTCCACTTCAAAGGCGCCCACCACATCGATGCGGATGCTTTAGGCCAAATCCTCGCCTCCCTGCAATAAGCAGTCCGCCAGCTCCTTGCGCACCACATAAATGCTCCGACGCCGGTCCAGCGGATCACGCTGGCGCTCAATCAAATCGACCCCAACGGCGTCCTTGGACCACGCGTTCAACTCGTTGATGCAGCGGCTCCGGCGCGACCGCCGGGTCTCATCCGTCTCCAACTCGCCAAATCCGAGGGCCTCATCCAACTCGTGCACTTCAATTTGCCTGCCCACAAAGGGGGCCAACAACACCATGTTTCGGCGCACCGCATCCGGAACCTCCAACGGCAGCCCTTCAGGCTTCAACCGCCTCCTCCACACCAATGTGCCTAACCCAAAGGCCAATCCAAACCCGGAAACACTGGCCATGATCCACCAAGGATTGTACGCCACAAAGGCTTCCCTCGGTTCCGCAGTTGGGCTCGGGAAAGGAATGAACAACCAGCGCCCATCCGGCTCCAACAACTCCACCCCTCCCAAGCCTGGTCGCGCGGCCAACACATGTTCCGGCCACTCGATGTTCTGGGTCGGAAAAAATGCATTGGATCGGGCATCAAGCCACCCAAACAACTCCCCGTCGTCAGACCACACAAACGCGGCCGCCCCGGTGGAAACCACAT
>JALQTD010000050.1 GCA_023264155.1 Flavobacteriales bacterium
GTGGGCGCCCGCGACCTGCGCGAATGCCTGCTGCTCCAACTCGATCGCAAGTTGGAAGCCGAAGAACTCGACCGCGACCGGCGTTGGGCCGTGGGCGTGGCCTACCGCGTCATCGACCGCCAGTTCGAATCCTTTTCGAAGAAGCATTACGACCGCATCATGAAGCGGCTCGAGATCAGCGAAACCGAACTCAAGGACGCCCTCGACGAAATCCAGCGCCTCAACCCCAAGCCCGGTGGTTCCGGCGCCGATTCCAGCCGCGGGACCGCTGCCGTGGTCATTCCGGACTTCTTGTTGAGTGTGGAGGACGATGAAATCCGGTTGCAGCTGAACCAGCGCAACGCCCCGGACCTCCGCATCAACCCGCAATACCGGGAAATGATGGCCACGTATGCCAGCGGGGCGAAAACGGATGCTGCGACGAAAGAGGCTTTGGCCTTTGTCAAGGCGAAAGTGGACGCCGCCAAATGGTTCGTCGACGCCGTGCGCCAACGCCACGCCACCCTTTCCACCACGATGGAAGCCATCGTCGACCACCAGCACGACTACTTCCTGACCGGCGACGAAACCGACCTCAAGCCGATGATCCTCAAGGACATCGCCGATCGCATCGGCATGGACATCAGCACGGTTTCCCGCGTGGCCAACTCCAAGTACGTCGCCACGCCCTACGGGACCTTCCTCCTGAAAAGTTTCTTCAGCGAAAGCCTGACCACCGAAACCGGCGAAGAAGTCAGCTCCCGCGAGGTCAAGAAAATCCTCTCCGACGCCATTGACGCCGAGGACAAGCGCACCCCGCTGACCGACGAAAAACTCGGCCGCCTCCTCAACGAGAAGGGCTACAACATCGCCCGCCGGACCGTGGCCAAGTACCGGGAGCAACTCGGCATCCCGGTGGCCCGAATGCGCAAGGAGCTGTGAAGCGACCGCTTTGGGCCCGGGCGGTTTCGGCGGTGTTTCATCCCTTCCTGATGCCGCTGTTCACCCTCGTGACGTTGTTCGCCGTCGATGAGGTGCTGCACCAGCAGCCGGCGATGTTCCTGTATTTCGCGTTCATCCTGCTGGTCAACACGTTGGGCGCGGCGGTTTCGTTGTTTTTGATGTACCGGCGCGGCCTCATCGGGGACCTCGACATCCGCAACCGGGGCGAGCGGTGGCTGCCCTTCACGGTCGTGCTGGTGTACTATGTGATGACGCTCTTCGTGCTGGAATCGGGGGATGCGGTGCACACGCCGCCGCTCTACGTGGGCATGTTGCGCGGGGTGGTGGCGGCGATTGCCACGGCCATTGTGATCACGCAGCGTTTCAAGTTGAGCATGCACCTGCTGGGCGTGGGCGGCTTGGTGGGCGCCGTCTTTGCTGCAGGCCAAATCCATTTCACCCCGCACCTCAGCGCCCTCGCCCTGTGGATCGGCATCGCCGGCCTCGTCGGCGCTTCCCGCTTGGCCCTCCGGGTGCACCGGGAGGAGGAGGTGTATGCCGGCTTCCTCTGGGGCGCCGTGGTCGTCTACCTCGCGGTGATGTGGACGGTTTGACCTGCGTTACCGGCCCAGCTGCTCCTGCCACCGCCACGCGTCCGCGAGCGCTTCCTTGAGGCTCCGCTCGGTCCGCCAGCCCAGCTCCCGCTCGGCCTTTTGCGCGTCGGCGTAAATGGCCACCACGTCCCCGGCCCGCCGCGGCCCCATCCGGTGCGGCACGGCCCTTCCCGTGGCTGCTTCAAAGGCCGCCACCACCTCCTTGACCGAAGCCCCTTCCCCCGTTCCCAAGTTGTAAACTGACAGCCGCTCATCCCCGTCCGGAGCGGCGAGCGCCGCCACGTGCGCCCGCGCAAGGTCCACCACATGGATGTAGTCCCGGATGCATGTGCCATCCGGGGTGGGGTAGTCGTCGCCGAAGACGGTGAGCGGCTCGCGCAGGCCGGCCACGGCTTGGGTCAGGAAGGGGATGAGGTTGTTCGGCCGCCCTATGGGCAGTTCGCCGATGCGCGCCGACGGGTGGGCGCCGATGGGATTGAAATAGCGGAGCAGCGTGGCCCGAAATCCCGGCGCGGCAGCCACCTGGTCGCCGATGAGCCGTTCGCACGCCTGCTTGGTGTACCCGTACGGGGATTCCGCCGGCCGGATGGGCGCGGACTCGTCCACCGGAATGTGGGCAGGCTCGCCGTACACCGTGCAGCTGCTGCTGAAGACCAGCCGCCCGGACGGATGGGCCGCCATGGCCTCGAGCAACACCGCCGTCGATCCGATGTTGTTCAGGAAATAAGCCGTGGGCCGCTCCACGCTTTCGCCCACCGCTTTGTAGGCCGCAAAGTGAATGATTCCGGCGAAGGGGGCTTCTTGACGGAATACCGCATCGAGCGCAGCAGCATCCGTGCAATCCACTTCGTAGAACGGCACTTCGTACCCGACGAGGTCCGCAATGCCGGCGAGCACCTTGCGGTCGGAGTTCGCCAAATTGTCCACGATCACCGGGCGGTACCCGGCCGCCGCCAATTCCACCACGGTGTGTGAACCGATGAACCCGGCTCCCCCCGTAACCAACACCTTTCCGTTACTCATGCCACGAATTTAAGGCCCGCAGCCGTTGTGAATTGGGTAAGTTTGAGGTATGAATTGGACGGAACAGGATCGCGCGGCTTTTGCGGAGCGCGGGTGGAAAAGGGAGGAGGCCGACGCCCAGGTGGAACAGTTGCGAGCGGGGCACACGGAGCGGCGGGTGCGGGCGGCGTGCACCGAGGGCGATGGGGTCGTGAAGTGGTCGGAGCATGAGCGAGGGGAGCGGAGCACGTTTGCTCAGCGGCGCATGAACGAGGGCCATCGGGTGGCGGGCTTCGTGCCGGCTTCGGGGGCGGCGACGCGGATGTTCAAGGACTTGCATCCGCCGGTCCAGCCGGAGGTGGCGGCGCGTTTGGCGGCGGATTGGCGGCGGCTCCCGTTTGCCGCCCTGCTGGAGGAATCGGACGGTGAAGGGTTGGCGGACCAAATCCTGAACAAGCTCGCCTACCAGCACCTCCCCAAAGGCCACGTGCCGTTCTTCGCCCTACCGAACGGTGAGGTGCTGACCGCCTTCGATGCGCACGGGGAGGAATGGCGGTTGATGGGCGGCTCGGATTTGGTCTTCACGGTGCCAGGCCCCTTTCGAGCCCAGCTGCCGGAGCGCTATGCCCGATGGCAGGGCGTCCACTGGGACGTTCAGCACCCCGAGACGGACACCCTCGCATGGGATGCCGCTGCCCAAGCCCCGGCGCGGACGCCCGACGGCGCCCTCCTGTTCCGGCCCGGAGGCCACGGCGCCTTGCTCGCGAACCTGAACGCCTTGACCACCGACGCGGCCGTGGTGCGGAACATCGACAACGCGGTGCCCCCCGCTGCCATGCCCGGCCGCAACACGTGGCGCCAGGCCTTGCTCGGCACGGCTTGGCACCTCGCCGAAGAACGGGAGGCCCTGTGGTCCCGGTTGCAGCGCGGCGAGGCCGATGCCGAACGCGCCGCGTGGCATTGGCTCTCCGCCTTCGTGAACGGCGCCGACATGCCGCGCACCTTGGACCAATGGCATTTCCACCTGAACCGACCGATCCGCGTAGCCGGCGTGGTCCCCAACGCGGGCCTGCCAGGCGGTGGGCCGTTCTGGGTCGCTGACGCCGACGGCTTCTTCCGCCCAGGCATCGCCGAGGCCGCCGAATTGCCCGACGGTGCCCTAGCCGGCGGCACGCACTTCAATCCCGTGGAGCTGGCCTTGCATTTCCGGGGACTGGGCGGCACGCACCTCCACCTTCCCGATTTCGCCGATGCCACCGCGTTCTTCACAGCGGAGAAGGTGGTGGACGGCAGAACGCTCCGCATCCTGGAGCGGCCGGGGTTGTGGAACGGCGGGATGGCCGGATGGCTGACGCGCTTTGTCGAGCTGCCCGCTGAGGTGTTCGCTCCGGTGAAGACCGTGTTCGATTTGGTCCGGGATTGAAGCAAAAAAAGCCCCTCCGGCGAGGGAGGGGCTAACGGGTTAAGCGGTTCAAGTGATATCCGGACTCAGTTCTTGAGCACCGTGTAGTTGGTCACGTTGGTCCCGTTGAGGATGCGCACGGCGTAGACGCCGGGCAACAAGTCGTAGCGCGGTGCGAGCGTGATGCGCTCTCCCCACTGGACGTCCGTGCGGACCTCGCGGCTGATGATGTTGCCGCTCAAGTCAGAGAGGACGATTTGCGTTTCGCCTTTCAACGCCTTGGTGAACTCGATGTTCAATTCGTTTTGGAACGGGTTCGGGAAGGCTACGAAGGCGTCAGCGAGGTTTTCGTCCGTGGCGGAGCCGTCGTCGTAGGTGTTGGGGATGTCAATGCGGCCGCTGTTCGCCTCTTCGACGTTGCGATCGGTTTGGCCTACAGCAAATTCCAACTGACCAGCCAAGTTCCAGCCGCCCACAGAGAACGTGCCGTCCGATTCGTTCAAGCGCACAGCGCCGAACTTGACCTTGCTCGTGTTGTCCACCCGCAAAGAGATGGTGTACTCCACGCCTTCGGACACCAATACAGGCATCTTCACTTTCAGGATGCCGGTCATGCCTTCTTCGAGGTGCATGACGTTGGAGCCGATGAGGTTGTGGTGGTAGTCGTACAACTGGACGCCGAGGTCCGTGGTCTGCGGGTTGTCGAGGATGTTCAAGTAGAGCGTCTCGATCGTGCCGTTGCTGCACGCCTTGAAGGATTGCTCGGCCCAAGTGTCTTTGACCCAAACCGAAGAGGTGCCGATGTCCGACTGGCTGATGCACTCGTGCGAGATGCCGTCGAAGATGCTGGACTCGGTTGACAGGGATTGCTGTGCGTTGGCAGAGATGGCCCACGTGACGAGGATCGCCACAACCGCTAAGTAGGAGAAGAACGTTTTGAAGTTCATGGCTGAGAAGTTTGATTCATTTCAGTTTTCTCCTGCCTTTACGCCTCCGTTGCGCTCAAGGTTTCATGAAGGTTTGAAAATCAGCACCTTTTCAGGCCAAAACCCAGCCAAAACCCTCGAAAAATCAGGGGTTCCAATAAGGCAAAAAAAATTACGCTCCGCCCAAATCCAGCACCCAACTCGGCTCGAGGTGGTCTTCTTTTCGGTGGTTGGAGCAGACGAGCGTGGTGGTTCGGCCCCGGGTTTGGGCCAGCAACTCGCGGTACCACCCGATGCCCTTCGCGTCCAAATTCGCGCACGGCTCATCGAGGCAGACCAAGGCCGCTTCGGTCCCCAGCGCCACCGTCAGCTGCACCCGCTGCCGCATCCCCGAGCTCAAATTCCGCAGCGGCTTGTCCAACGCCGCGTCCAAGCCCGCATCCCGCAGCGCTGAAATCGGGTCGAACCCCGGCCACCAAGTCCGGAATCGCCCATGGAACGCGCACGCCTCCCGGATCGTCAGGTCGGGATGCAAAGCCGCTGCCGGGGCCATGAGCAGGGTGTGCAAGACCAACTCATCCCGCTGCCGCCAGTCCCAACGCCGCTCTCCGTCCCATGTGATCTGCCCGTGGCTCGCCTGCAACGCGCCGGTGAAAATCCGGCCCAGGGTGGACTTCCCGCTCCCATTCGCCCCGCGAATCACCCCGTGTCCCCCCGCCTCAAACGTGCCCGTCACCCCGCGAAACACCCACCGATTCCCGAACCGGTGCCCCACATCCGCGGCCTCAAACGCCAGCGGTTTCACAGCGGTCCGCGGATGATGCCCTTGTCGCTGGCCGCGATGAATTCGAGGATGGTGTCCTTGTCTTCGCTCGCCGGCAATTCGGCGTCGGCGATTTTCAGGGCTTGGGTGAGGTTGCCGTTTTGCACGTATATGGTGCGGTAGATGTCTTCGATGCGCAGGACTTGGTCCTGGCTGAAGCCCCGCCGGCGCAATCCGATGCTGTTCACGCCGATGTACGAGAGCGGTTCGCGGGCGGCCTTGATGTAGGGCGGTACATTCTTGCGGACGAGCGAGCCGCCGGCGATGAAGGCGTGCTGGCCGATGGTGACAAACTGCTGCACCCCGACCATGCCTTCTAGGATGGCCCAATCTTCGATGGTCACGTGCCCGGCGATGTTGCCGGAGTTGGCTACGATGACGTGGTCGCCGAGGAGGGCGTCGTGGGCGATGTGGGTGTAGGCCATGAGCAAGCAGTCGGAGCCGACGGCTGTGCGGTGCCGGTCGGCCGTGCCGCGGTTGATGGTCACGCACTCGCGCACCACCGTGCGGTCTCCGACCTCAGCGGTCGTCTGTTCGCCGTTGAATTTCAAGTCCTGCGGGATGCCGCTGATCACCGCTCCGGGGAAAATCTTGCACGCTGCCCCGATGCGGGCGCCGTCGAGCACCGTGGCGTGGGGGCCGATCCAGGTCCCGTCGCCGATGACCACGTCAGCGCCGATGTAAGCAAAGGGTTCCACGACCACATCTTTGCCCAATTGGGCAGCGGGGTCCACGTGTGCAAGGGGAGAAATCACGGCGTCAAGTTACGGCGTTGTCAGGGCTGCTTCGCGATTTGGGCCAACATCTCGGCCTCGGAGACCAATTGCCCGCGCACGAATCCGCGCCCGCGCATGTTCACCAACCCCCGCCGAATCGGCGACATCAGCTCGAGGTGGAAGATGATGGTGTCGCCCGGCAGCACCTTCTGCTTGAAGCGCACGTTGTCGATCTTCATGAAATACGTGGTGTACTCCTCCGGGTTGTCGACGCTGCTCAGGGCAAAGATGCCGCCCACTTGCGCCATCGCTTCGACCTGAAGAACCCCCGGCATGACCGGGTTTCCGGGGAAGTGGCCGGTGAAGAACGGCTCGTTCATCGTGACGTTCTTGACGCCGGTGATGCTGTTGTCGGTCATCTCGAGGATGCGGTCGACGAGCAGGAACGGGTACCGGTGCGGCAGCATCCGGCTGATGTCGTTGATGTCGAGGATCGAGGGCCGCTCGGGGTTCAGGTTCGGCAGGCCGGTTTCCGCCTTGATGCGTTGCTTCAGCAATTTGGCGAAGGCGACATTTCCGGCGTGTCCCGGGCGCGCGGCGAGGATGTGCCCTTGGATGAAGTGCCCTGTCAAGGCCAAATCCCCCACGATGTCCAACAGCTTGTGCCGGGCCGGCTCATTCTGATACCGGAGCGGCGACGTGTTCAGGACGCCTTTCGATTCGACGTGGATTTCGAGGGAGGACTTGCCCACCATTTGGCCTATCTCCGCCAACTCTTCGTCCGAATACGGCCGCTCCGCGAGCACCACCGCATTCGCCACGTCGCCTCCCTTGATCAACCCCTCCCGGGCAAGCGTCGCCACCTCTTTCAGGAAGACGAACGTGCGGCACGCCGCTATCTCCTCCGCAAACTCCTCCAACTTGTACATGCTCGCGTGCTGGGTGCCGAGCACCGGCGACCGGTAATCCACCATCACCGTCAGCCGAAACTCCCCGTCCGGCTCCGGCACGGCCAACATTTCCACGTCCTTTTCGAGGTCTTCGTAAGCGAGGTTCTCTTTGAGCGTGTAAATCTTGCGCGGCGCATCCTGGTCGGTGGTTCCGGCGGCTTGGATCGCTTCGACAAAGGCCTGGGCGCTGCCGTCCATGATGGGGATCTCGGGGCCTTCGAGTTGGATGAGCGCATTGTCCACTTCGCATCCGTAAAGGGCGGCCAAAATGTGTTCCGTTGTGTGTACCCGCGCTCCGTGTTGTTCCAAAGTCGTTCCCCGCTGCGTGCCGACGACCCGGTCGACATCGGCATCGATGGTGGGGGTGCCTTCAAGGTCGAGGCGTTGGAATTTGTATCCGTGTCCCGCTGGTGCGGGCTGAACAGTCATTCGATTGTATTCACCGGTGTGCAGGCCGATGCCTTCGAAGGTGATGGCCTCGGCGAGGGTCCGTTGTTGGGTGTGCATGGGCGTTCGCGCGCTTCGGTTCCGCTCAATTGCGGAGTTGGTTGAGTTGTTGTTCCAATTGGGCGACCCGCTTGATCAGCTCTTCTCGGTTCAGTTTGCGGATGGCCAATTGTTGTTTCTGGAAGTCTTTCATCGGCAGGGCGGGGGTGCCTTGGTACACCGCGCCCTCGCGGGTGATGCTCGCCGATACCCCCGTCTGCGCTGCAATGCGAACCCCGTCGGCGATGCGGAGGTGGCCCGCGATGCCGACCTGCCCGCCGATCATGCAGTGGGAGCCGATGTGGGTGGAACCGGCGATGCCGGTCTGGGCCGCGATGACGGTGTGGGCGCCGATGGTGACGTTGTGGGCCACTTGGATGAGGTTGTCGAGTTTGACGCCCTCACCGATGCGGGTGGCCCCGAGGGTGGCCCGGTCGATGGTGGTGCCGGCGCCGATTTCGCACCGGTTTCCGATGATGACGTGTCCGGTCTGGGGCACTTTGCGGTAAGAGTCGTCTTGCTGCGGGGCAAACCCAAAACCATCGGAGCCAATGACGACCCGAGGGTGGAGCACGCAGTGGTCCCCAATGATGCTGCGGTCCAGGATTTGGCCCCCGGCGTGCACGAGGCAGCCCTCTCCGAGCGAGACCCCGCGCCCAATGTAGGCATGAGCACGCACATCGCAATGCGCTCCCACTTTGCTGCCTGCTTCCACGACGACGTACGGCCCAATCCGGCATCCCGGGCCGATTTCTGCCCCTTCTTCGATGAGGGCGGTGGGATGAATGCCTTCCGGCCGGGCTTCGTTCGCATGCGCGAATTCGAGCATGCGTCCGAACGCGGCATAAGGATCCGCCACCCGAATGAGGGTCAAGGAGTGGGGCAGGGGTTGACTCGGCTCGAAATCGGCGGCCACGATGGCCACGCTGGCGGCCGTGTGATAAAGGTGGCCTTCGTAGGCGGGATTCGCCAAGAAGGTCAGGCCTCCGACGACGCCTTCTTCGATTTTCGAAAGCTGGTTGACCGTGACAGCGGCATCCCCTTCGAGGGTACCTTCTAATAAGTCGGCGAGTTCAGCCGCAGTCCGTTGCATGGGGCAAAAATAGAACGTGTCGCCCGGTCAGTCCGCGAAAGTGGCGATGGTTTTCAACCAAAGGCGCTGAAAATCCTCGAATTTTAACGGTTGATCCCAAATGGGTTGTCCCCATTCGCGCAGCCAAACCTCCAGCACTTCGCCGCCCGCGTTCTTCTTGTCGTGCTGCATGAGTTCCCACATGGCTGCAGCCGGAGCGTGGGGGAGGGGCGTGTGTTGGAGCCAGTGTTTCAAGCAGGCCAAACCGCTTTCTGCAGCCACAACCGGCAGCCCCGCTCCAAGTTCCACGGACGCAAGCAGGGAGAAGCCCAGGCCAAATCCCACCGCAATCCCATGGGGCATCGGGTTCCCTTCCGCATGGGACAGCGCTTCGAGGGCATGGCCGACGGTGTGCCCGAGGTTCAGGGATTTTCGGCGGCCGGACTCGCGCGGGTCCTCGCTCACGATGCGGGCCTTCACGGCGGCGGATGCTGCGAGGAGTCCGGGGATTTGGGCCAAATCCCGCACGCCCAATACTTGTTCCGCCTCCGCCTCCCCCGCGATCATCCCGTGTTTCAGCATTTCCATCCACCCACTGACCTGTTCCCGCGCCGGCAGGGTGTCGAGCCAGCCGGCATCGATCCCGATGGCTACGGGCAGGTGGTACGTGCCGATCTGGTTCTTGATGCCGTGGAAGTTGACGCCGTTTTTTCCGCCGATCGCAGCGTCCACCATGGCGATGATGGTGGTAGGGAGGAAGGCGATGTCCACCCCGCGTTTGTAAGTGCTCGCTGCGAAACCGACCAAATCCGTGATGCTTCCTCCGCCAACAGCAAGAACGAGGGTGCCGCGGTCCACGCCGCACGCTGCGAAGTGGTTCCAAAGGGATTCGGCTTGTTCCACCGACTTGATTCCTTCACCTCCGACGAGGCTTTTCCGCCCAACGATCTGCGCGTCGTGGGGAATCCATGGGTGCCATTTTTCCGGTTCAAATCGCTCGTCCTGAACCACACAGATTCTTTTATACCGTGTTAGTCGGCTGATAAATTCGTTCCGTTCTGTTTTTATTGACATTGCGTTTTATTGTAAATAAACGAACGTATGGGAGAGCGCTTTAACGCGCCGATCGCACCCTGCGAAAGTTACGCCATGAAAAAAGCCCGTCAGACATGCTGACGGGCTTTGCGTGGTACTACCGGGATTCGAACCTGGGACACACGGATTTTCAATCCGTTGCTCTACCAACTGAGCTATAGTACCGAATTGGGCTGCGAAGATAGCACAAACCTTGCACTCCACGCACGGTCCCGCTCGGATTTTTTTTATTCGCAGATTTGAAGCCGTTAAAATCCGCGTCAAATGGCGATTTTCGACGATGAGGCCATGGTCACATTAGACGAAGTGTGGATTTTGCTTGTGGGATTCGTTGGAATTTCCGTAGATTCGACACGCATTAAAAAGTGTCCGGAGTGCCCCGTCGGATGCGTTTTGTGTGTTGAATGAAACGAAAACCAATTCACTTGCGTCATGCGTAAACTGTTATGCTTGCTGAGCCTAGCCTTGTATGCTTGGGTTCCAGCCTGGTCTCAATCGACCGGGAATTTACCGTACAACCCTGCCAATTATGTGCCTGAGGGCTATTGGTTGGGAATTGAATCGTACATCGAGCACGATGGCATGGTCGGTTCGGTTGACCTTACGGGTTACACCACCTACCGGCTTTATGTGCATACGTTGAGCGAGTTGGATTTTGTTTCCGCGATTGCGGGTTCAGAAAACTACGAGTTCATCCTCAACTCGACGAGCACCCCCGCTTGGTACAACGACGCGGATTTTGGTGAGAACCTGGGGTCGAACATCAACGACGCGTTGTTCTCGTTCTTTCCCAACCTGGAATTCGATAGCTGGTTGACGATTGGCGCGGAGGCGGAAGTGCCCGACTTTGAGTTGATGCAAGTGGTCGGAGACATCAATCCCTTCACGGCGTTCAATGCAGGCCAAAACGTGTTGGTCGACGACGTGGACGGCTTCGCTATCTACAACCTCTTCCCGGAATCCGGCGACATGACGACTCCGGCTTTCGCGGGTTCGGACATGAAAGTGCTTGTGGCCCAGATCACCACGCAGGGTGAACTCTCGGGCCAATTTTATGTCCAAGTGTTCCAGGACGGCGCCCAAGACTCCGAATTCCGCGGGGTCATGCCCATCTACGAGTCGAGCCCCTTCCAGTCGACCGGGGATGGCTGCACGGATGCGTTGGCCTGCAACTACAACGAAGATGCCACGGAAGACGATGGTTCTTGCACCTACGCAGCAGCGGGGTACGATTGTTCAGGTGCTTGCTTGTCTGATGCGGATGGCGATGGCGTTTGCGATGAAAACGAAGTGTTGGGCTGCACGGACGTGACGGCATGCAACTATACCGGAGCGACCGAGGAAAACGGCACGTGTGAGTACCCGATTTCGGCATTGGTTGATTGCGATGGCAACTGTTTGAATGACGCGGACGGTGATGGGGTATGTGATTTGTTGGAGGTGTTGGGTTGTACGGATGAATTGGCGTGCAACTACGATGACCAAGCAACAGACGACGATGGCACGTGCAGCTTTGCTGCTGCTGGCTTCGATTGCGATGGGGTGCCTTATACGTGTGAAAACTGCTTCGTGAGCTGGACGCCCAGCACAGACGACTACGAAGTGCAGTGCATGGATGACCTTCCGGCGGATGTGGATCCGGCCATGGCGGCAACGAATTGCTTCGGGGACGATTTGACAGTGGGCGGCTTTTACGCCGATGCCTCAGTAGAGGCCACGCACTACAACGCGACCACGGCATACGGTGCTGGGGAGGATGGTGCATTCCGGATCTACGGCATGGAGTCCCACCCGGCGCTTGCTGGTTTGGGGTTGTCTTCGTTTTGGTTCGAAAACGGAGGCCTTGAACTCGTCGAATACAACAATGGCGTCGCCGTCTTGACCGGTTCAATTGCGAACGAAAACGACGCCAATGCCACGTTCGATGTTGTCCTCACCTTCATCGAAGGCCAGGACGCGAACGATTGGTTGAACGAGGATCCTACCCACTCATTTGTTACAAACTGTCCGGAAGACCAAGTGGACATCCTCCGGGTTTACGAACTCAATCCCGATCACAGCTACCTGACGGGTACGGGTAACCTCGCCGGTTCCTACTTGAACTTGACCCACATGCCGGCATCGATGTCCAAGATGTACCAAATCGGTACCGGCGCCAACTTCCACAACTGCGACTTCGGTTTCGGCGGTTGGTTCGCTTGGCAGGGAGTCATGAACGGTGCGAATGTGGCCGGTATGGCCGGCGACGTGGTCGTGGATTTGGAGGAGATTGCGCAGCCCCAGCCCGCATTTGCCTGCGGTGGGGAGCACGTTGATTTGTACTACAGCGCTTTCGACGCTTCTTGCAACACCTATTACACTGCGGTTCAAACCGTGACCCGCAACGATACGGAAGCGCCCGTATTCAGCGAAACGCCTGCCTCCGCAACGGTGGAGTGCGATTCCGATTTGACAGCACCTGTTGTTACCGCAACAGATGCTTGCGACGGAGCCGTAGCAGTCACCTTTGCAGAGGAGGTGGCAGCAGGGGCTTGCCCGCAAGCCTACACCATCACCCGCACGTGGTCCGCAGTGGATTGCTCAGGCAACGAAGCGGTGCACGTCCAGGTGTTGGATGTGGTGGATACGACAGCCCCAACCATTGATGTGGCTGCGGTGGACATGACCGTCGAATGCGATGGAGCCGGCAACGATGCGGCCTTGCAAGATTGGCTTGCAAACTTGGGTGGTGCAGTTGCTTCCGATAACTGCGGCAACGTGACTTGGTCCAACGACTTCACAGCTTTGACCCCTGTGTGTGGTGCGGCAGGCTCGGTGGAAGTGACCTTCATGGCCATGGACGAGTGCGGCAACGCCTCCACGACCGTGGCGACCTTCACCATCGAAGACACGACCGCCCCAACCATGGACACGGCAGCTGCTGATGCGACGGTCGAGTGCGACGGGGCCGGCAACGATGCGGAATTGCAAGCTTGGCTCGCCAGCAACGGTGGGGCCGCTGCAAGCGATGTTTGCGGCGGGGTCACTTGGACCAACGACTTCGCAGGCTTCAGCGACGATTGCGGTGCCACGGGTGCAGCAACGGTGACCTTCACCGCGACGGACGACTGCGGCAACGCGACGAGCACGACGGCCACGTTCACCATTGAAGACACCACGGTGCCGAGCATCGACATCGCCGCGAGCAGCGCTACGGTGGAATGCGATGGCGCCGGCAACGACGTCGACCTGCAAGCGTGGCTCGCCAACCAGGGCGGTGCAGCGGCAAGCGATGTCTGCGGCGGTGTCACCTGGAGCTACTCCATCGATGGCAGTGTGGCGGGATGTGGAGGCACGGCGGTAACCACGGTGACCTTCACGGCCACTGACGATTGCGGCAATGCGTCTTCAACGACCTCGGACTTCATCATCATCGACACCACAGCACCGAGCATGGACACCGCAGCGGCTGACGCGACGGTGGAGTGCGACGGCGCCGGCAACGATGCGGAGTTGCAAGCATGGCTCGCCAGCAACGGCGGCGCAGCAGCGAGCGACGTTTGCAGCGGTTTGACGTGGTCCAATGACTTCGCAGGCCTCAGCGATGATTGCGGCGCTACGGGTTCAGCGACGGTGACCTTCACGGCGACCGACGACTGCGGCAACGCGACGAGCACAACGGCCACGTTCACGATCGAAGACACGACGGCACCAAGCATGGACA
>JALQTD010000051.1 GCA_023264155.1 Flavobacteriales bacterium
CGTCCTGGTCGCCGATGGACTCGAAGACTTCGGCGAGGTCGAACTGGTCGTTGGCCGGCAACCCGGTTTGGAACAAATTCGTGTAAACAATCGACGACCACTGCTCCGGCGACTTCACGCGCTCCTTCCCCGCACTGCTCGCCTCCACCCCGTAATCCTCGAGGATGAAGTGCGACTCCGCCGGCCGCTCGCACCCGCCCAAGGCGACCGCGACCACCAGCCCGATGGCTTTAATTGAATCCCGCATATTCGTCTGTTTCCATGAGGGTGATGTACACTTCGCTCAAGTCCAAATCCGCGCCCAGCGCCGCCAGCCCGTCCAGCACTTCAGCATCGCTCGGCTCCCGGCTCAGCAACGTCCGGTACACCCACCGCACCGTCCCCTCGGCCCATTCGCCGTTCGCCGTCAAGGCGTCGAGGTAGCTCGGTTTGTCCGAGATCGCTTGCCCCATCAGGCTCCCCGCCAGGTTCGATTCGATAACCGGATAGGCCGCATCGAACTCCGCCTGTGTCGGATACCGCTGAAAAAAGTCGTCAAACGTCGCGTTGATGAAGTTGAACGAGTTCATGTTGATCTCGTCATACACCGCGTTGTAGGCCAAACGCCACGTCGCCTCCCGCAAGTCACACACCGTATCCAACGGCAGCTCCACCCGAATGTTCAGCACCTTCTCCAGCCGCTCCGCCCGCTCCATGTTCAGCGCATACCCCAGCAGGTTCCCGCCCAGCGAGTCGTTGTACGCGAAGAACAAAAAGTTCCCCCGGCGCTGCTGGATGATCGCATCCGAGGCCCCGTCGATGAACCGCGCCTTCAAATCGCTGTACACCTTGTCGTAAAAGGCACCCCGGAACGTGGTGCCCATGGTCGGCGCCCCGCCCCGCAACAGCGAATCCAACATCGTCCGCCGCGCATCCGCACTCAACCCGGCCGCCTCCAAGGCCGTCACCGCTTCCGTCATTTCCACATCCGTCGGCTCCCGGCCGATGCCGTCGATGTACGCCCGGTTCACGTAATTGTCCACGAGCACCGTCGGAATCCCCGTGTACCCGGGAATGGGGTTGTCCTCAAAGGTGAACACCTCGGGCTTGCACCCTGTGAGCAAGGCCACCGCCAAGCCCGCAAAAACCATTTGCCACCGAAGTTCATTCATCGTTTGGAATGTACGCAAAAATGCGTCACGCTTCCATTCGCTTCGGTCAGAAACAAGGTGTTAAAGCAGCCCTTCGATGATGCCCTCGACTGATTTGCCCTCCGCTTCCGCCTTGTAGTTCCGCACGATGCGGTGGCGCAAGATCGGCGTGGCGACGGCCTTCACATCCTCGATGTCCGGGCTGTACTTGCCGTTCAAAGCGGCGTTCACCTTCGCGCCGATGATGAGGTACTGCGAGGCCCGCGGCCCTGCTCCCCAAGAGAGGAAGGCGTTGACTTCTGAGGTGGCGCGCTCGCGGCCGGGCCGGGTTTTCGCCACGAGGCCCACGGCGTATTCGAGGACGTTGTCCGCCACCGGCATCCGGCGGATGAGCTGCTGGAAGAACGCGATTTCCTCGCCGGTTACGACGGCGTTCACCGTGTTGTGCGTGTCGGTGGTGGTGGCGCGCACCACGTTCAGTTCCTCCGCGTAGGTCGGGTAATCGACCCACGTGTTGAACATGAAGCGGTCAAGCTGGGCTTCCGGCAGGGGGTAGGTGCCCTCTTGCTCGATCGGATTCTGGGTGGCGAGCACGAAGAACGGGGCGGGCAAGTCGTAGGTGTGGCCCGCGGCCGTCACCTTCCGCTCCTGCATCGCTTCGAGCAGGGCGGATTGCGTCTTCGGCGGCGTCCGGTTGATCTCGTCGGCGAGGACGATGTTGGCGAACAGCGGCCCCTTCACGAACTTGAATTGCCGGCTTTCATCGAGGATTTCCGAACCGACGATGTCGCTCGGCATCAGGTCCGGCGTGAATTGGATGCGGTTGAAATCGAGTCCGAGGGCTTGGGCGATGGTATTGACGAGCAAGGTTTTGGCCAAACCAGGCACCCCCACCAGCAGCACGTGTCCGCCCGCAAAAATGGCGGTCACCACCTCCCGGATGACCTGATCCTGCCCCACCATCACCTTGCCCACCTCCGCGATCAGCGCCGCGTGCTTCACCTTCAGCGCGTCCAGCGCCTCCTTGTCCGATGCATACTTCATGTTCCCAAATTTAACGCGCGGCAGCCGGTTATCGCGGCCGATTCAAGAATTGTCCCAATTTGCGCAGCGGTTTCAGCCAACGGGTCCACGGCCACGGCCGGAGCCCATTGAGTTCCCAAGCTTTGCGGTCCTCGCGGTTCGCCCGCAACCGGTGCCGCCAACTCGCATTGCTCACCCCGCCCACTTCCATCCGCACCAGCACTTCCGGCACATAGGCCAGCGGCAACTCGTGGACGTGGATGAACCGGAGCATCAACTCGTAATCGGCCGCACTCCGCAGCTCCGTCCGGAAACCGCCCCAGTTGGCGAAGGCCTCCCGACGCGCAAAAAACGTCGGATGTGGCGGCATCCAGCCCCGCCGAAAAGCGCCTGCCCGGTACACCCCGCTCACCCAATGCCGCGTAATCCGCTCCCCGTCGACGTACACCAAATCCCCGTACACGCCTCCCACGCCCCCAGCCACCGCCGCCACGCGTGCCAACACCCCGTCATCGGTGTAGACGTCGTCCGCATTCAAGAAGCCGACGAAGTCCCCGGTGGCCGCTTGCCATCCTTTGTTCATGGCGTCGTACAGCCCTTCGTCCGGTTCCGAAATGAGCCGGTCGATCTGCCCGCGGTACGGCTCCAAGGCCGCGAGCGTACCGTCCTGGGAAGCCCCGTCCACCACGATGTATTCCAGTTCGAACCCATCTTGCCGTTGCCCCAGCACCGAAGCTGCGGCCCGCGCAATGGTGCGCTCTGCTTGAAACGCCACCGTGATGATGGACAGCTTCATCGCTGATCAGTCGATGGCTTGGATTCCGCTCCAGTCGTGCTCCGTCGGACAGGTGGCGTACGGCGGGTCGATGCGGATGTAGGTTTCGCTGATGTGGTCCTGCAGCCAAGCGTTCATTTTCTCGGCGCGCAGGCGGTTCTCGACTTGGGTTTGGAACAAGGCAAAATCGTCCCGCGGATTCGCCCGGTGCGCAGCGTAGCGCTGGTCCAACCGGAACATCGCCCAGTAGCCGTTGTCCTCGTCATCGAGCAGCTCCACCGGCACCGACCACGCGCCGGCCTCCAAATTGTCAAGCAGGAAAAACACGTTCGGGTCGAGTTCGTCCACCCCAAACCGGGTCGAACCGTCCCGCGGATTGACCACTTGGCCCCGCTGGTTCTTCGACTCCTCGCGCGTTGAAAACCGCTGGGCCGCCTCCGCAAACGTCCACACCCCGCGCTCGAGCTGGGCCGCCAACGAATCGATTTCAGCCTTCAGCGCGCCGAGCGCTTTCGGATCCACCTTCGGCGACATCAGCACGTGGCACGCACTGAACAGCTCGCCCCTCCGGTCCGTCGGCTTGACGAAGTGGTAACCGAAGTCGGAAGCGAACACCGCCGACAGTTCGCCGATGGGCGTGTCGAACACCGCCGCCTCGAACTCCGGCACGAATTGCCCGCGCTGGATGTCGGTGTAGCAGCCGCCCTTGTACTTCGAGCCGGGGTCTTCTGAGTAGCGCATGGCCGCGAGCGTCATGGACAGCTTGCCTTGTTCGACCAGCGTGCGCACCGAATCCAGGGTGCTGCGGGTCGCTGCCTTTTGCACTTCCGTGATCTCCGGTTGGAGCACGATTTCGCTGTAGCTCAGTGCTTCCGGGATGAGCGGCAGGCTGTCTTCCGGCGTGGCGGCGTATTCGATTTGCACTTCCGCCGGCGTCGCGCGCACTTGTTGGTCGATGCTCGCTTGCATCCGGGAGGCGAGGAGTTGCTCGCGCATGGGTTCGGCAAATTCCGCCTTCCACTGGCTGACGCTTTGGCCGTACTCGGATTCGAAGGCTTCGATGCTTCCGAACATTTGGATGTAATAGGCCAAACGCCGCTCGATCTCATCCAACACCTCCGCCTCCGTCACTTCCACGCTGTCGAGCTTCGCGTTGTGGACGAGCAGTTTTTGGAACAACAGGTCTTCCATGATGCGGCATTCGGCGCGCTCATCCACGGTTTGGCCCTGGGCGCGCGCATTGAACGCCTCGGCCTGGATGTCCGAAAGGAGGACAAATTCGTCTCCGACCACCGCAACCACGGCGTCAAGGACCTGAAAATCAAGGCTGTCCGCCGTGGCTCCCACGCGCAGGACCATCATCAGGGCGCCTGCGAGCGCGCCCCAGCGCAAGGCCCGCTTCTTCAAGTTGGTGCTTTCCTTCACAGGGCGAAGATACAGCGCCGCTCGCGCATGGGGCGTCCCAATTATCGCAAAGGCATTTCCCCCCGCAGGATGGCCCCTTCGGCGTGGGCTTTCTCGAGCAGCCGCTCCTGCAGCGAGGCGAGGAGTTCGGTGCGCCGGCGGTGCAAAATCAGCTCTTCGATGCGCTCGCGCACCATCTCGAACGGGGCAGGGGCGTCCTTGAGGGAGTGCTCGAGGAACTGCAGCCAGTACACCCGGCCGTCCTGTTCGAAATCGATGAGCCGCCGGTCCGCGATTTGGCGTTCCGGCCGGTACAGCTGAACGGGCACTTCCCGCACCAAATCGTCGAGCAGCCACCAGATTTCCGGGTCGATGCTGTACGTGGCACCGTGTTGCACGCACCACGATTCCAGTTCCGCCACCTTCGAGCTGTCGTCGGACGTGAAGAGCGCGCGGGCTTCGTCGGGTTGCCGGCCGTCCGCGGGAAAGTGGAGGAACCGGGCGCGCACCACGTAATCGGTGAGCATGAACAGGTCAGGCTGCGCCTCGTAAAAGGCGAGCGCTTCGGCTTCCGTCACGACCGGGTTGAGGCGTTCGGCGATGTACCGTTCTTCGTAGCGGTGGGTGACCAGCGCGCTCCGGTAGGCTTCGAGTTCCGAGGTGAAGTCCAAATCCGCAGGGGCGAGCTCCTGTTCCGCTTGGTGCAAGATGACCTGCTCGCGGAGCCAACCTTCGATCAGCCGGGTGGCCATGACGGCGCTGTCCTCGGGGGCGAGGTCGTTCGGGATTTGGCCTGAAAGGTCGCTCCACGGCAGCGCCCGCCCGTAAACGGCTGCAGCCGAAGCCTCCACGGGCTCCGCCTCACCCGCCATCCACGCGCACCCCGCGACGCACCCCGCGGCAAGCGCCCAAATCGCCGCCCGCGCCATGCCTCAGTTCGCCAAGGAATGCAGCACCTCGCGGTTCACCACCACGGGGTACTTTTCCCGCAATCCAGCGACCCACGTACGCTCCAGCTCGTCCTGGTAGGCGGCAATCGCCGCACCGCGGCACGCCTCGAGCGACTTCGGCTCCGGCCCGCGCACGGACACCACGTCCACCACCACGGTGGCGCCGTCGCCCGCCGCGAACTCCACGATCTGCGGACCCTCGAGGTTCGCCTCGAACACCCGGTCGGCCCAGGGGTTCTCTCCCGCCTCGAAGATGCCGGATTCCACCCGCAAGGCCAGGGCATTCTCGGCATTCAGCTCGGCGCGCAAGGCCGCCAATTCCTCCTCGCTGTCCCGCCCTTTCTTCAGCGCCTTGCGCACGGCCTTCAAGCCCGCTTCATCGGCGCACGTTAACACGCGGATTTCCACGCGCGGCCCCCACATGAACTGTTCGGCGTGCGCGGCATGGAACGCCTCGAGCCCGGCGGTGTCGCGCACGGCCTTCGACCACACTTCGTCGTCCGTCAATTCGAACAACAAGATGCCGTCGTGGTATTCCTCAACGAGCAGCCGGAAGTCGTTGTGCTTGGCCTCAAGTTGCGTGTCTTCGTAGGCGAACAGCAGGTTTTCAGTCCAAATCCCAAACTGCTCCCGCACCACCTGCTCCGCGCCCGCCTCCGCGTTGCGGATCTTCGTCTCGTTCAGGAAGGCCACGAAATCGCCGACCCGGTGGGTTTGTCCAGCAAACTCCACCAGCACCTGGTTGTCGCGGCTTGTGGAGGGCAGCGGGTGGCCGTCGTAGAACACGCTGTCGACCCGGGCTGCTGCCCGCACGAGCTGCTTGATTTCGTTTTCCACCACCGCAAAGCCGTACTGCTGTTTCAATTTCGCCAGGAACGAATCCCGGGTGCGTTCAGCCCGGCTGTCGCGGGCGATTTTCTTCTCCAGTTCCCGCTTTGATTCCTCGAAGGTGGGCAAGCCACGGGCTTCGAGGCGCTTGACGATGTGCCAGCCGTATTCGGTTTGGAACGGTTCAGAAATCGCCCCGTCCGCTTCGAGCCCAAACGAGACGTCCTCAAACGCCTCCACCATCTTGCCGGTGCCAAACCACGGCAGCTCGCCGCCTTTGCTCGCCGACGAGACATCCTCGCTGTACTTCATCGCCATCTCGTTCCAATCGGCACCATCGACCAGCATGCGGTGGATCTCATCAGCACGGCGACGTGCCTGCACCACAGCACCGGCATCGTTGCCATCCGGCGTGCGGACCATGATGTGCGCCACGTGCACTTCCCCGCGGGCAGGGCGGCGCCCCGTTACTTCCAGGATGTGGTACCCGTAACGCGTGCGGATGATGTCGCTGACTTCCCCGACGGGCGTGGTGTACGCTGCGGTCTCAAACGGGTACACCATCTGAAATGCCGTGAACCAGCCGAGGTCCCCACCATTCTCTACCGCACTCGGGTCGTCGGATCCGCCTTTCGATCGTGCCACCGAGACGAAGTCCGCGCCCTCGATGATGCGCTCGCGCAAGACGTTGATGCGGCGGTAAGCATTCGCCGTGTCGGATGGAGGAGCATTCTCGGCACATGAAATCAAAATGTGCCGCGCCCGAACCTCCTCTTGCTTGCGGGCAAACGCCTCCTGCACCAACCCGTCGAGCACTTCCGTGTCCGTCAAGTAGGGGCGGGCGAGCTGCTTCCGATAGCCGTCGAGTTCACGCTGGAACGTGGCCGAGGTGTCCATGCCGAGTGCTTCGGCTTCGAGCACCTTGAGTTTGAAGTTGATGAACAGCTCCATGTATTCATCCAAACTCGCAGCCGTGATGGCCGCATCCCGGTTGTTCTTCAGGAAAATGTGCTCAAAATCAGCGAGGTTGACCTGTTCGTCGCCGACGGTCAGGACCGTGGGAGATTGGGCGAAGGCAACTTGCGCAAGGAGCAGGGCTCCGAGGAGGGGGATAAATGGTTTCATGGGCATCGTTTCATTCAAACAGGCGAACACGCCGGTACGCGGCAGCATTCCTTCTCAACTAAGGCAGGGCAAAATTAAACGGCTAGCCCGCAATCAGGCAAGCGTTACCGGATGCTGTAATTCGGTGCTTCGCGCGTGATCATCACATCGTGCGGGTGGCTCTCTTTGATGCCCGCGTTCGTGATGCGCACGAATTGAGCACGTTGCAAGCTGGGGATGTCAGCGGCGCCGCAGTATCCCATGCCGGCGCGGAGGCCGCCGATGATTTGGTACATCACCTCCTGCACAGATCCCTTGTACGGCACCCGGCCACTGATGCCCTCGGGCACCAACTTCTTGATGTCGTCCTCGGCGTCTTGGAAATAGCGGTCCTTCGAGCCCTTCTGCATGGCTTCCATCGAGCCCATGCCACGGTACGACTTGAAGCGGCGGCCTTCGTAAATGATGGTCTCGCCCGGGCTCTCCTCGGTGCCGGCCAACATGGAACCGATCATGACCGTGTGGCCGCCCCCGGCAAGGGCCTTCACGATGTCACCCGTGAACCGGATGCCGCCGTCCGCAATGACGGGCACCCCGGTTCCTGCCAAGGCCGCCGACACGTCCATGACCGCCTTCAACTGCGGCACCCCCACACCGGCAATGATGCGTGTCGTGCAAATCGAGCCGGGGCCGATGCCCACCTTCACGGCGTCCGCTCCCGCTTCGACCAAGGCCAACGCGGCGGCCGCCGTGGCGATGTTTCCGCACACCACGTCCACCGAAGGGAAGGCCTCCTTGACCTGCTTCAGCACGTGCAGCACGCCCTTGCTGTGCCCGTGCGCCGTGTCGATGATGACCGCGTCCACGCCGGCCTGCACCAGCGCCTCGGCCCGCTCCATGGTGTCGTGCGTGACGCCCAATGCAGCGGCCACCCGCAGCCGGCCGTATTGATCCTTGCAGGAATTCGGGAACTCGCTCAGTTTGATGATGTCGCGGTAGGTGATGAGGCCGACGAGCAACCCGTTGCGGTCGACCACGGGCAGTTTCTCGATGCGGTGTTCGCGCAGGATTTGTTCTGCTCCGGCCAAATCCGAACCATCCTCCGTCACAATCAACCCCTCCTTCGTCATCACCTCGTCAATCGGTCGTTTCGGGTCCTTCTCGAACCGCAAATCACGGTTCGTCACGATGCCCGTCAACCGTCCTTGCCCATCCACTACGGGAATGCCGCCGATGCGGTGCTCCTTCATGATGGCAAGGGCATCGCCTACGAGCGCGTTCTCCCGGAGCGTAACAGGATCCTGGATCATGCCGTTTTCCGACCGCTTGACCCGCCGCACCTCCGCGGCTTGCTGCTCGATGGTCATGTTCTTGTGGATGACCCCGATGCCGCCCTGGCGGGCCATCGCGATGGCCATTGCGCTGCCCGTGACCGTATCCATCGCCGCAGAAATGACCGGCGTCTTCAATTCGATGTTGCGCGAAAAATGGCTGTTCAAGCGGGTGTCGCGCGGCAACACTTCTGAGTAGGCCGGGACGAGCAGAACGTCGTCGTATGTGAGGCCTTCACCGAGGATTTTTTCGGAGGTCATGCGTGGGGTTTCGGTTGTTTGCTTCTCCTTCGACACCGCGGGCGAGCAGTTCGCGAAACCCAATGGGCGCACCCTGCGGTGCTGCCTTTCGTGAACCATCCACCCGGCGCGTGCCTTCGGTGAAGATTCGGGCAAAGTTACTGTAAATGACCGAAGGACGCGCGGCTCAATGGAATGAAATCGCCCCCAGGTTGACCCGGGTCACCGATCCACCAACACATTGACCAAGCCCGAGCGCACGTGCTGCGCCCCGGCCCCGTCTTGCACCCAAAGCGTGTACCCATAGGCGCCTTCCTGCACGATGGCGCCGTTCACCGTGCCATCCCACCCATATTCCACGTCCTCCGTGGAGAAAATCACGTCCCCCCAACGGCTGTACACTTCCATCCGGAACGTGGTCAAGTCGGCGTACGAGATGACCGGCTTGAAGATGGGATTGAATCCTTCGACGGTAATCGCATTGGGTACCCAAATCACCGGCGGCATCGACAAACACGTACGGTTCGAAAGGGCGTAATTCACGCCGCCATTGGGCCCAGGTGCAGCGTCGACCGCTTCGATGAGGTAGCAAAACTCGCCCGTGCTTTCCGGCGCCATGTCCAACTCGTCTTCATACGTCGTAACCGAGGCCGGCAGGGTGATGAGTGGCTGCGGCGCCCCCCCGTTTTCGGAGCGGTAAATCCGGTAAGACGCCACCGCAACGGGAAAATCGTCGTACGCGTTCCAAAACAGCGTGTTCACCAATTGCTCCTCATCCGCCGTACCATCGAGCAGCATGGTGGTCGCCTCGTTGCTCACCCCGACGCTGTCGTTGCACATGTTCTCCACCCGCACCCGGTAGGTGTAGCTCAACACCGCACTGTGCGCCCCGAGGTCCGTGAAGCTGACGTCCATGCCACCTACCGCGGTCACCGCATCGATGCGCAGGAAGGGCGCGTCGGCATCGTTCGCCTTCTTGCGCTCGAGCACGAAGTGGTGCTGGTCCGACATGTTCTCATCGAAGTCCACGACGACCTCCACACCGGAAGAATCCAAGGCCGTTGCCCGCAGGATGTGGGTGTAGGCTGGGGCTCCGGGGTATTGGAAGTCCAAAACTTCCACGTTCGAATACGAAATCGCCCCCGTGCTGTTGATGGCCTCCACATGGTAGCGGTAGACGGTTCCGAGGGTGGCGCCTTCGTGGAGGAATTCGTTGGTGCCGGCGGGAACGGATCCGAGCCATTCGGCGGGGCCCCAGGCCCCTCCCGAGGTCCCCGTTGCGGGTTCCGCGTAGACCTCGTAGCTGACGACATCCCCCGCCAGGCTATACGGCCCGGCCCAGCTGATTTCTGCAGCGTCGGTGCACGGTTGGCGCGTCGCTGAAATCCACAGGGTGGACGAGCAGGTGGGGCTGGCGGCTCCAGGGTCGGGTTCGCCGTCGACGAAGCAGGAGTCGAAGGCCGCCACGTTGTAGCTCTCGATGTACGAGCCGGCGTTGGACCCGAGGTTTGTGAAGGTCGTTGCCGTGGGGTCGTAAATCGTGTCGAGGGGCACGCTACCGCCCGCGCATTGGTACACGATGTAGCCGGCCAAATCCGCAGCCGGGCTCGGCTCCCAATTCAGCACCGCGAAACCGGTCTCGGGGTCCACGTCGATGTCGGTGATGACCGGTGCGTCCGGGTCGAGCTCGTCGTTGATTTGGCTTCCCGCCTGGTTCGACTCGTGCTGGCAACCGTAAGCCGCCTCCGGCTGGATGACGCGGAAAAGCAGCTCTTCACTGCATTCCTCGACCTCGTATTCGAAGGAGTGCATGCCCCCGTTGTCCGGGACGGTGCCGAGGTCGATCCAGCCGCCGCCGTTGTCGGCTTTCTGAACGGTGAAGTCGGCCCCGGTGGCGCCCGTGGCGATGTGTGGGCTGTTCCAGCTGAGGTCGGCAAAGCCCGGGGTGAAACTGGGCGTGGCCGTGAGGTAGGTGTTGCACACCGTATCGGAGACCGTGCTGCTGCCGTCGGTGGCCATGGTGACCACGAAGAAGCACTGTGCGCCTTGGTTGCCGTTCACGCCCGGAGCCACCACGGAGGTGGGGGCGAAGTTGGGCATGTTGGTCGTGGAGATGTTCGCAGGGTTGTTCGCGGGGAACTGGTGGAATACGTATTGATAAAAGAGGCCGGCAGGGTCGGCGGGCGGAGTCCATGCGACCGAAGTGTTGCCCGCTTGGTTGACCTGAACGCATTGCATGGAAACGTCCATTTGGCCTGAAGCAGCCGCAGACCAAGCCGCAAACAGGGCAAGCCAAGCAACCGGACGGAACTGCGCGCGTTTCATGTTGACAAAGTTAATCACTGCGGTCTCAAGACGCTGAATGCGCGCCAATTGTTGTCCCGGAGGCCGGTCATTCTTCCGAATCGCCATAAGCCGCGCCCCCATAGCCGTATCCGTAGCCGTAGCCATAGCCGTATCCGTAACCGTAGCCGTATTTGTATGCGTATTTGCTGTACACGCGTTGCCAACGGTTCATCCGGATGTTGTTCAAGATGAAGGAAGCCGTGAGGTCGTTTTGGTGGAGGATGCTTTCGAGGTGTTGGATGCTGCGTTTCGACGAGCGTTCGGTGTTCGTGACGAGGAAGGACGCGTCCACGTGCTGCATCAGGATGAGCGCGTCGGAAATGAGCAGGATGGGCGGCGTATCGAGGAGCACGTAGTCGAAGTTGCTGCGCAAGGTGCTGAAGACCTCTGCGAGGTGGTCGCCCAAAACCAACTCCGAAGCATTCGGCGGCACCGGCCCCGCGGTGCACACTTTCAGGTTCTCCACCGGTCCGTCTTGCAGGACCTCGTTGATTTCCGCCCGCCCGATCAGCACGGTGGACAGCCCTTGCTTGTTCGTCAACCGCATGTTCTTGTGCACCTTCGGCTTGTGCATGTCGAAGTCGACGAGCACGACCCGTTTGCCTGCTTTGGCAAGGACACTGGCCAAATTCGAACTCGTAAACGTCTTTCCCTCAGACGGGTGCAAGGAACTGATGAGCAAGGTTTTGCTGTCGGTTCGGGTGAGCAGGTACTGCAAGTTGGCGCGCAAGGACCGGAATGACTCGGTGACCGGTGACCGGCTGTCCTGCAAGATGGCCAGGGGCTCCTCGTCGATGCTTTCGTAGTGTGGGATGCCGCCGATGACGGGGAGGCGGGTGGATTCGCGGAGTTCGACGACGGTTTGGATGCGCTCGAAGAACAGCATGCGGATGCTGGCGATGAGGAGGGCGAAGAGGAACCCGATGCCGGCAGCGGTCAGGATGGTCCGTTGCTTGTTGGGGCCGATGATGCGGCCGTAGCGGGCCGCCTCGATGATGGTGGCTTCCGGGGCGATGCCCGCCCGCGAGATGATGGTCGACGCCTTCGATTCGAGCAAGAAGATGTACAGTCCTTCGTTGACCTGCATTTTGCGCTCCATGCTCAGGATGTCCCGCTGGGTGGCCGGGAGGTTCTGCAGTTGCTGCTCGAGGGTGGAGATTTGGCCTTGCAAATCCGCATAATGGGCGCGCAGAGCGGCCTCCGTATCCTGGATGTAACGCGCAATCATGGTCCGCGTCGAGCGCAACGCCGAGTCCAAACGCCGCACCTGGTAACTGTTCTCGGTCACATCGATCAAGGCGCTTGCCCGCTCGGTCCGCAAAGCGAAAAGCTGGTTCACCTGCTCGACGAGCAACGGATCTTCCTCGAACAAGTACGTCGTCGGCGGAAGGCCGAATTCGCCCGTGCCCGACGCGAGGTACTCCCGGAGCGACCCCATGCCCTCGAGCCGCAAATCCAAGCTCCGCAGCTGGGACTCCATCTCGATGAGCGTGTTGAAGAACTCGGTTTCTTCGCGCGACAGGTCGAGGATGTCCTTGTCGGCCTTGAAGGCATCCACTTGCTGCTCAAGGCTGTCCATGATCGTGGTCAGTTCTTCGAGCTGGCGGTTGATGAAGTCCTCCGTGCGGTTGCTCGCTTCGAGCCGTGCTTCTTGCGTGTACGCGATGTAGATGCGCGAAAGGGTGTCGAGGAAGGCAGCGGGCCGGGAGTCGAGGGTGCTGGTTGCCTCGAGTTTCAGGATGCTTGTCCGGTCGACTTGGCTGATGGAGAGCGATTTGCGGAATTGGTTGATCCGCTGGTTCCGGTTGTAAATCTGGATGCGCAGGTGCTGGGCGCGCATGTCGCTGAGTTCTTCCTCGGTGTAGCGCCGGCCGTTGGGTTGCCGCAGTTCGAGGGTTAAGGCCAAATACGGCCCGTCCAACCGCTCTCCGAACCGGTGTGTTTCCCGCACGACCTGCCCGTTTGGCGCCTCAAACTCCAATTGGTACTGCTCCCCATCGACCAAGGTCAAATCGATCGGAACGCCCAATATCGACGGGTGACACAATTCCGGGTCCACGTTCACCGCGTACTGGCTGAAGCCCCCCACTTGCGTGGTGCGCAGCCGGCCCACGAAGAAGTAGTCGACGGGAATGTTCATGGCGTCCACCGCCCGGCCGATGAGGTCGTAGGACTGGAGGATGCGCTGCTGGTTCGGGACGTTGCTGTTGAGGCTTTTCGCGCCGAGGGACCCGAGCATTTGGGCCTGGTAATTGAAGGTTTCCTGGCTTTCGAGCAGGATTTCCGAGGTGGCGTTGTGGATGTCCAGTTGCCGCTTCGTGATGAGGTTGCCGATGACGTAGCCGGTGGCGGCGAGCAGGATGAAGAGCCACCAGTTTTGGGCCACCAACTTGAGGTAGGGCCGGAAACTGCTCCAGTCGATCAAGGCATTCGAAGTGGGTTCAGACATCGCCGCAATTTCGGAAGGTTTTGCTTACCCGCCTCAAGGCATACGGAGAATCGGGCGAGAGGTTCCATTCTCGCGCGCG
>JALQTD010000052.1 GCA_023264155.1 Flavobacteriales bacterium
AACCTTCCGAAATTTGGGACATGGACGGAATAAAACATTTGCGCTTCGGATGGTACGCTACCGCAATGCTGCTGCTGGTGGCTGTTCGTGGGATTGGGCAAGACAATTCCCAGCCCCCCACGCGGATTGCCGACCAAGAACATTGGGTGACTACTGAACAACTGTTCAGTGTTTTGAGCCTCGATTACCAGGTACAAGCAACGCAAGGTTGGCTCATGGTCATCGACGAGTCGAATCAGTTTTTTGTCCAATCCAACCCGCAATTCCCCGAGATCCGGATGATGCAAGCATGGGGCAATACGGTCAACGTTTCCCATGAGGAACTCAATGCACTGAACAACAAACTGTCCGGCGGAAGGCTGTTTCTAACCTCCGAAAACAAAATCAACCTTGTGGTGGAACATTCCTACCATGGAATGAAAATGAACACCATCGGGCTTGTCAAGAGCATTGAACGGTTCCGGAACATAAGGGACCAGGTCGTGAAGATGATTTACGAGCTGTGAACCAGCACATCAGGTCCTCGCCGACCTGTTTCCAAGATGGGATTTTGTAGACCGGGTTTTCGGGAGCGGTTGATCGGCTAGGAGCCATCAGCGCATTGAATTGGTAGGCGTCGGCACATTGAGCCATCGCATGTGCGGATAAGCTCGTTTTGTAGTCGGACACCAAACTTGCTCCGAACAGCTTGTATGAGCCCGGTGTTGAACCGCCCGTCTCGGGAAGAAGGCTCGACTCGATGAGCCGGTGGCAAACCCGCTGGAGTTGATGGAAGGCGAGGGTATCCGAGGGAAACTGCATTCCGATTTGGCCTATCAGCTGCATCAGGTCTGCAAAATCGGCGCACATCAGCGCGGGCAACCTGCCGAATACATCATGGAACAGATCGGGAGCGGATGGGTGTTCAAACGACCGGCGATGGCGCAGCCACGTCGACACCCCGACCGTCCGCCGCGCAAATGCTGTAAAATCATACCCGCTGGTTGCATGCGGAGAACGACAGTCCACGGTCCAACCGGTCGCGGCGTTCAGTTGGCGCGCGATTTCGTCCAAGTCAGGCAGCCCATGCTGGCATAAGGAACGGTCCAATCGCCGCAATTGTCGGAGAAAAGCGGAGGCGCCGTTTACTTGGACGGCCTGTCGCTGCCGCAATACCAACGCCCGCCAAACCGCCCCTGCATCCGGACCTAATGCGGTGAACTCTTCACGCCAAGAGGGATTGAACGGTGGGGCTATCATAGCCCTTTGCTGTACGTGCTAACCGGCCAAATGTTGCGAGGCCCAACGAATAAAGAACAAAGGGCCCACCTGCCGGCGAGCCCTTTGAATTTGGGGAGATGGAATATGATGCTGAGCAATCGGGTCTACGCACACCACAACCGCTTAGGTGAAGCATCTATCGCATCATACCATGAATATACATAATTTTTCTCAGTTTACCGAACATATCAATCGTTTCATCTCAAAATACACCCTAAAACCTATTCAAATCGACACATCGACTGGTCCATCGCGCGTGACGAACGCCACCACCGTAGGCCAACAAGGCGCACGAAAAAGCCCATGAACCAATGTTCATGGGCTTCACGTGACCCTGTAGGGATTCGAACCCCAAACCTTCGCATCCGTAGTGCGATGCTCTATCCAGTTGAGCTACAGAGCCGTTTTCCGCGTTAGCGGGGGGCAAAGATAGCAAGCAATTTCGCCCCACCAAGCTTTTTCGGCTATTGCATCACATTTTTTTTCAACCTACCTCGAAGCGATTGAATCACAGCACCCTGCATCAATCCAACAACCGTCCCAATCCCGAAGGGAGCCCATCCTTGTGGAGCAATACCCCGATGGTGTATTGCCGGAAATATGCCTCGGAAACGAATTGGCGGCCTCCGAAGGGGTTGTTCACGCCCCATGAATTCTTCAGAATGAAAAATCGTTGTTTGGCGCCATCGACCTCCCGTTCTGCCAATCCTACAAAGTGCATGAGGTGGTCGTCCGTGGTGGAAAGCGACTCGAATGCGCGCTGACGGGAAGCTTCGGTAACGTCGAACTCCGCTGGCATGGGCATGTCCCAATCCCATGCATCCAGCCCATCCTCGTCTTGCAGCGCGAAGGCCACTCCTTTGCGAAAATCGAATCCCGCATTGCTCACATCCGCGTCCCATGCGACGGAATACCCTTCCTGCAATGCATGTGCGGTAGCGTCGACCAATTCATCGAGGGTGACATTGAAATACGCCCCGTTCGAGAAATTGTCCGGGACTTCGAGAACGAAAGAGGCATGCAGCGGATGGTGCAAAAACGAAGTGAGCTCCACGTAATCCGCCGGATCCAACCCCATTTTTTCCCGAAACGATTGCGGCGTGTAGTCGCGTCCACGGTAAGTGAATTCATCGGGCAATTCACCGAGGTAGACATCTAACACGGCCTCCACCGATTCCATGAACCGCGGAGACAAATCACCGGCTTGGTCCAACCCTTGTTCGACCATCCCCGCCAACAACGCGTCCAACTCGCCGTGGTCGTGGCGCCCGCCCTCACCGGGATTCCCGTCGAACACCGACTGAGGCAACAAGCCGTAGTTTTCGATGGCATTCATGACGTCGTGCGACAACGCTCCTGGGCCAAACTGGTGTTTGCCTTGATAGAGCAGGTACGTCATGGCCTTTCGGGGGTAGTTCACCCGAACACTGGCCATTTCAGAAAAATCATGCATCTCCCCCGTGTTGCGAAAGGCCTCGCTTTCGAGGAAGGAAGTCGTGCTGTAGCTCCAACACGTCCCCGTCGCTCCTTGGCTGAGGACTTCTGTGGAGGACACATCGGCGACGATGGTCATGCCCGTTTCGGGACCGATCCAAGTGGGTTGGAGGGAGCCATCGCCCTGTGCCACAGCGCACGCCGTGACGACCAGCAACGATGGAAGAATCAAATGCTTCATGCGTCTTTAAAATTTGGCCCGGACGAAATTGCCGAGCTGCGGAGGGATGACCCAGGACAAAACCAACGCCCCATGCCAAAGCCGCTCCGAATAGTTGCCCATGACCACCTCGTCTTTGCTCACGCGGAGCTGGACTTCGATGTTGCCCCCTTCCTCGAACATCAGTTCGAGGCCGACTGCGCCGTAGGCACCGAACCCGGTTCCAACCAAGGCAGAAGTGGCGCCTACGAACTGGTTCCCGATTTGGCCAGTGAACAGCTGATAATTCTGGTTCTCAATGCGCACGTAATTCTCGACAAGCCGCGTCGCAAGCAGGGTCCCTCCCACTTCGAACACCCAACTCGCCTGGTCCACGATGTACGCTGCCGTGCGATAGCCCAGCGACAATTGCAACCGGTCCTCCTCGCTGAAGATGCCGTACGTCCGGCGGTTCTCCGACCCCATTCCCCAGTCGACATCGGATGCCACCACGTTGAACCCTCCGACGGATTTGAGGCCATTCACCGCGTCCACGTGCAAGACAAACGCACTCTCCGGATTCAAAAACAACAGGGTCTGCAACCCCATCAAGGTGCCTGGGGAATACGTCATTCCGAGCGGGTACTCCATGTACCGGTACTCATCGGCCAGGATGCCCATGTTGTTCAAGACCTGGCTCCAAACCGGTGAGCTGGGCTGATCCACGCCCAAGCGCTCTTCGATGGACATCAACCCTGCCGTGTTGTCGCCCAACTCCCAGTACCCGTCACCGATGAAAAAAGAAGAGGCGCTTTGGTGATTTCCGCGGTAAACACCGATGTTCACCGCAAACTCCACGCCCTTGCGCGACGGAATGTACCCCTCATCATCCTGGGCCTGCAGCCCTCCTGCCGCCATGGCCATGAGGCCCCACAGCAAGCCCTTGCTTCGCAATTCGCGCTTCATGTCCCTAAATTTACGAAGGTTTACGGCTTGGCCTCCATTTTTATGCCCACCCGCTCCAGCGGCCAGTTCACATTGTCCGTGGGTTGCTTCGAAAGGGCTTCGACCACATCCATGCCGTCCACAACCTGACCGAACACCGTGTGCTCGCCATCCAGATGCGGCGTTCCGCCGATTTCGCGGTAGATGCGCTTTTGCTCATCCGTGTAGACCGTGCCCTCTTGCTCCAGCTGGAACAGCTCGCGGGGCGTGATTTTTCGCCCCACCACGATGTAAAAATCGTATGACGCGGACCGCTTCTTCGGGTTGTTTTCATAGCTCCGTGACATCGCGAGGGCGCCCCGGTGGTGCACATGGTGAGGCCGAAATTCGGCCGGAAGCGTGTGCTTGCCGAGCAAGGCGCGCAATTGCTGCGGCAGGGGTTCTTCGGAATTGCCCCCCTGGACGATGAATTCAGGCACCAACCGCACCCATTCCGTGGCATCGAAGTAGCCGGACTTGACTTTGTAAAGGAAGTTTGCCCGGTGAATGGGCACGTCGTCGAACAGCTCCAGCGTGATTTGGCCCAAACGCGTGTCTATTACCACGTGGCGCTCCGTGTGCTCGGCCGCGTAAGCCGTCAACACCTCGGCACAGTTCGCGCTGGTCAACACAGGCACCGCAGGGGCCGGCGGAGGAGCGGGCGCTTCGGCTTCTGTCCGGGGAGGCGTTCGATCGGGTTCGGCCTGGGGCACCTTCACCTCAGGTTCGTCCCGCCCACACCCGGCCATCAACACCGCCAACGCTAGCCAAATCGTCCCTTTCATGGGCCAAAATTAGCGGACATCTACCAAATCGGGCGGAGCAGTTGCATCTTCGCAACGTGAAGTTCGCGGTTGTCGACATAGAAACCACCGGGTCACACGCCCGGGGCCATGGCATCACCGAAATCGCTGTGGTCATCACCGATGGCACCACCTCGGTCGAACGATGGGAAACCTTGGTCGACCCGGGCATCCCCATCCCGCCGCACATCACACGCCTCACCGGCATCGATGACGACCTCGTGGCAGCCGCACCGACTTTTGCCGATGTGGCCGATGAGCTCGAAGCGTTGCTGAACGATTGCGTGTTTGTGGCCCACAATGTGGGGTTCGATTACGCCTTCATCCGCGGTCATTTCGAGGAGTTGGGAAGGGCATGGAGCCGGCCCAAATTGTGCACCGTGCGCCTCGCTCGTAAGCTCCTGCCGGGCATGGGCAGCTACGGCCTCGGCAACCTGTGCCAACGCTTGGAAATCCCCAACGACGCCCGGCACCGAGCAATGGGCGATGCCGCCGCAACCGCGCAACTGTTCCACCTGCTTTGGGCTACCCCTCAAGGCCCGGAAGTCATGGAACGCGCCCTCAAAAAAGGCACCCGCGAATCGTGGCTTCCCCAGCACGTACCCGCCGCAGATTTCGATGCGCTGCCCACCGGAGCGGGGGTGTACCAAATGCTCGACCAGCGCGGAACGCCGCTCTACATCGGCATGTCCCACCAAGTCCGTACCCGCATCCGTTCGCACTTCACGGGCGATTTGAGTTCGGCGAGGCGGCAAGCCTTGTTACGGGACGTACACCACATCACCGCCGAACCGACGGGAAGTGTCCTGTATGCACGCCTGCTTGAAGATGTCCTGATCCGCACGCATTGGCCCATCCACAACCGCGCTCAAAAGCACCAGCCCCTCCTCCACACCATCGTTTCGTACCGCGACCGCCAAGGCTACGATCGCCTCATGGTCAAAAAAGCCCGCACGTCGCGTGGGAGCATCCACCACCTGTCCGGTGCGGTGGAAGCCCGGGATTGGCTGTACGAATTGGCGCGAATTGCCGGATGCTCCCCCGCCTATTTCGGATTGGGCGGCGCGGCGGACGACCCTGAAGCCCGCGGTGCCGCCACCCACAACGCGCAGCTTGCTGCAGCCCTTGAGCAGGTCCTGGCCTCGCCCTACCCTGCCCACGCCTTCTTGCTCCTGCCCGGGCGAGCGCATGACGAAGCCGGAGTGGTATATGTGGCGGAAGGCCGTCTGAGCGGCCTCGGCTGGCTGACGGGGCCCATCACCGAGGGCGTGGATTTTACAACGCTTGCCGATGCCGTGCAATCGGTCGCCCGCAGCGGATTGGCTGATGCGCTCGTCCAGGGCGCCTTTCTCCAGCCCGAAACCATCGGTGCTCGGCACGAGTGGCGGTGTTTTGATGCCGACGAATCCCCCATTCCGTTCGTGTCCAAGGCATAAAAAAACCGCTCCGTGTCAGGGACAGGAGCGGCTCTATGGGTTAAACATGGATTCAGTTGAGCACGTGGGTGAATCGTCCGGTTCGCGTGAGCTGCGGGCTGCGGGCCGATGCCGCATAATCCAACACCCGTTGCACACTTGACTTCCGCGGGGCAGGGGCCTCGCACCAAGCCGATTCATCAAATTCTGCTCCTGAAAGGAAAGAGAGGGTACCGTTTGCCATGAGCGCGTTGTTGAAATTCCCTTCTTTAACGCGGCGGACTTTCCTTTCGTATGCGCGGGGCGAAATTTTCGCCAATCGCTGCTCACAAGGCCGTGAGTTGCATGCCGTTGCGCTCGATGTGCTTGCGCATGCTGATGAGGGCATACCGCATCCGACCGAGGGCGGTGTTGATGGACACGCCAGTTTCATCTGCGATTTCCTGGAAGCTCAGGCCGCTCTCGACGCGCAACCGGACGACTTCCTGCTGCTCGGCGGGGAGGAGGTCGACGAGTTTCATGACGTCGGCGTGGATTTGGCCTTCCACCAACCGGTCCTCAATGTGCTGCTCATCGGTGGAAATCGTGCTGAACACATCGTATTCATCCGTCCCGCGCACCAGCGGCATTTTCCGGCTGCGGCGGAAGGTGTCAATGGCCAAATTGTGGGCAATCCGCATGATCCACGGCAGGAACTTCCCCTGTTCGTTGTACCGTCCTTCTTGGATGGTGTTCACCGCCTTGATGAAGGTGTCTTGGAACACGTCGTTCGCGACGTCTTCGTCCTTCACCATGAAGTAGATCTTGTTAAAAACAGCCTGTTGGTGTCGGTTCAACAGGGCATCGAACGCTCGGTTTTCGCCGGCTTTGTAGCGGGCAATGAGCTCCTGGTCAGTGCAGGTCGCCATCATGACATTTACGCATTAAGAGTGAAACATATCGGCCGGTGCCGATTTATAGAGTTGCGTAAAATGTGTCGATGGACGTCTGTTTTTGAGTTACGAAATCGAATATAGGATTTTTTTTGGTCACTCCAAAACTCCGGTACCTTTATGCCTGTTAAAAGTAGCCAATGGAGATCCGGATCAAGGGCGCGCGCATGCACAACCTCAAAAATGTGGAGGTTGCCATTCCGAAAGGGAAGATGACGGTGGTCACGGGCTTGTCGGGCTCGGGCAAGAGTTCCTTGGCATTTGACACGCTGTATGCTGAAGGCCAAAGGCGCTACGTCGAGAGCCTGAGCAGTTACGCTCGCCAGTTCCTCGGCCGCCTCGACAAACCCGATGTGGACACCATCGAAGGGATTTCCCCGGCAATCGCCATCGAACAGCGCACCTCAGCAGGTGGGCCGCGCTCCACGGTCGGCACCCGGACCGAAGTCCACGACCACCTGCGGATGCTGTTCGCCCGCATCGGCCGCACTTACTCCCCTGCCTCCGGCGAGGAAGTCAAGCGCGACCGGCCGGATGACATCGTGGAACGTCTCGGCTCGCTTGAGGCCGGCACCCGGTTCCTCCTGGTCGCCCCCATCCTGCCCCGGGCTGACCGCACCCTGCAACGCCAGCTCGAAGTATACAGCCAGCAAGGATTCAGCCGCATCCTGACCGTGGAAGACGGCACAACCCACCTTTTATCGGATGCGTTGCAAAACACCGACGACTGGGCGCATGCCGATTGGGCCGACGTGGAGTTGGTCATCGACCGGCTCGCGGTGGCGCACGACGATGCGTTCCGGGGGCGCTGCGCCGATTCTGTGGAAACAGCCTTGTTCGAGGGCGGCGGCGCGTGTGCGGTGGTCCTCGCGGACGGAAGCGGCCGGCTCGCGTTCAGCACGCGTTTTGAGCGGGATGGCTTGGCCTTCACGGAGCCGACGCCAGACTTTTTCGCGTTCAACAGCCCGGTGGGCGCGTGCCCACGTTGCGAGGGGTTTGGCCAAATCCTCGGCATCGACCCCGATTTGGTCATCCCCGATTCCCGCCTGTCGCTCTACGAAGGGGCCATTGCCCCCTGGCGCAGCGACCAGCACGCCCTTTGGAACGAACGGCTCTGCTTGGCGGCCCCTCGGGAGGGGATTTCCATCCATGCGCCTTGGGGGGAGTTGAGCGAGGAGGATCGGGAGCGGATTTGGCATGGAACCAAGGGATTCAAGGGCATTCAGGCCTTCTTTGACCACTTGGAAGCGAAGGGCTACAAGATCCAAAACCGGGTGCTCATGAGCCGATACCGCGGCCGCACCACTTGCACAGCCTGCAAAGGCGCCCGGCTGCATCCGGACACGCGCAACGTGCGGCTCGGCGGCCGAACGCTTCCCGATTTGCTCATGGCCCCCATCTCTGAAGTGCTGGCGTGGGTGAACGGGCTGGACCTCTCCCCGGCCGATGCACACATCGCCGAACGTTTGGTGAACGAAGTGCGGACGCGGCTGGGGTACATCGCCGATGTGGGGCTGGATTACCTCACGTTGAACCGACCGAGCAACACGCTCAGCGGGGGCGAGTCACAGCGAATTGCCTTGAGCACCTGCCTCGGGAGCAGCTTGGTCGGGTCGACCTACATCTTGGACGAGCCGAGCATCGGGTTGCATCCGCGCGACACCGAACGGTTGATCGGTGTGTTGCACGGATTGCGGGATTTGGGCAACACAGTGGTGGTGGTGGAACACGATGAAGACATCCTCGCGGCCGCCGACCACGTCATCGACATGGGCCCCCTCGCGGGTGTGCACGGGGGGCAAGTGGTCTTCGAAGGGAGCCTGGAGGAATGCCGGCAATTGCCGAAGGGACACCCGAGCTTAACGGCAGCCTACTATGCCGGCCGGTTGAGCATCCCCGTTCCCAAGCGTCCTCGCCCCATGAAAGACGCCCTCGAAATCAAAGGGGCCCGAGCGAATAACCTGAAAGGGGTCGATGTCCACATCCCCTTGCACGCACTGACCGTGGTCTCTGGAGTCAGTGGCTCCGGCAAAAGCACCTTGATCAACGAGGTGTTCGAGCCGCTGCTTCGTGCTGAATTGGACGGACTGCAAGCGCCGGTGGCGCGGGGCGCTTTGGTCGGTGAGCGTGGGAATTTGGCCTCCATCGAGACCGTGGACCAACACCCACTCGGAAAAAATTCCCGCTCCAATCCCGTCACGTACGTCAAGGCCTTTGACGACATCCGAGCCCTCTACGCGGGAACCGCCATGGCCCAAGCCCGCGGATACAAAGCTGGTCACTTTTCGTTCAACGTGCCCGGTGGCCGGTGCGAACAATGCGCCGGCGAAGGCGAGGTCACCATCGGCATGCAATTCATGGCGGACATCAAACTGACCTGCGATGCGTGCAAGGGCAAACGCTTTCAAACCGAAGTGCTCGAGGTCAAATGGCGCAACCGCAGCATTGCCGATGTGCTCGAAATGACCGTGGATGAAGCGTTGGCCTTCTTCGCCGAAACCGACCCCGCGCAAAGCAAGCGGCCGGCTGCACTGAAGAAAATCAGTGAAAAACTGCAGCCGCTAGCCGATGTCGGATTGGGATACATCGCGCTCGGTCAAGGCTCACACACCCTCAGCGGCGGCGAAGCCCAGCGCATCAAACTCGCCACCTTCCTCTCCAAAGGCGTTCGCAACGGTTCCACGTTGTTCATCTTCGATGAGCCCACGACCGGCTTGCACGTGCACGACGTCCAAAAATTGCTCGACGCCTTTGACGCGTTGCTCGACACCGGGCACACCTTGGTGGTCATCGAGCACCACCTCGATGTCATTGCCCACGCAGATCACCTCATCGACATGGGGCCGGGCGGCGGCATGGCCGGAGGGCGTTGCACCTTCCAAGGCCCCCCTGCGGCCGCAGTGAACGACTCACAGTCCGTTACAGGCGCCTACCTCGCAGCCAAATTTGCAGGCATCAACTGACCGCAAAACAAGCAGGCCACTCCCGAGGAAGTGGCCTGCTTGTAGGTGAAGGTGGCTCGCACTCAGTTTTTCGGAGGCAAGCTGAAGGTCAAGCCTTCGACCTGAATAGGCGTGACGCCTCCCACGATGTTGCCCTCTTCGTCGAAGGTTTGGGCTTCGCGTCCGTGCAAGTTGATCATGCCCTCGACCGGACCGTCGGATGTCAGTTGCATCAGGAGGATTTTGCGATCGCTCGGTGCTTGCGCTTGGAACTCCGTGGGAACGACGAACCACGCACCGTTCAAGGTTTCGAAATCGCCACCGGCCTCGAAGGAAGCAAAGCTCAAATCGGGCGGGAAGCTGGACACTTTGTTGAGGTAGTTGTCGGACTTGCCGATCGTGAACCACGTGTCGAAGCGGAGGGAACGGTCGTTTTCGACATCGTAACGCTGCACTTCACTGGCGAGGGCGCCGCCCTTCGGATGTTGGTAGAAACCGTTTTCAGCGCGGAGCCACAGCGGGGCTTTTTCTTCCCCGAAAACCGCATCGATGACGTCACCGGGGTTTTCCATTTGGGCGTAGATGCGCCATGTTTGGCCTTTCACCAAACCGTTGTTCGGCACCTCTTCGATGACCAATTCCTGAAACTGGGCAAAACCGACAAAGGGCAAAGCCGCCAAAGCGAGCGTAAAAATCTTCTGCATTTCCTGGTTGTTAGCAGCTACAATTTACAACAATTGCCTCAGCGGACAAGGCGGTTCCTGCCGACGAGCCGCTTTGAGTTGAGCGAACGGCTCGAGAATCCGCCCGCGCGGGGAACGTAATAGGTGATCGTGACCTCGTGGGTGTGGGGGCTGAAAAGCCGCGCATCGGTGGACGTGATGTCGTAGGTGTACGCCACGCCGAGCGGTCCCACATCAAGTCCCGCCCCGATGAGGATGGCATCCCCTGCGCGGAAGCCGAACATGAGCCACGCGAAATCGGCGTAGCGTCCGCGGACGTAGAGGTCGAGCTGGGCCGGAGTGACTGCTGTAAAACGCACGAGCCCCGCGCTCTCGAGTTCGAAGTCCTTGTTCACTTGGTACGCGTAGCGGCCCATGAATCGGAAATGCCGGAAGAGGCTGTTGTCGTTGTTCGTGGTGCCGATGTTGGAGGAATTGAGCCCGGTTTTGGTCTGGATCAATTGCGGGATTGCAAAGCCAAAGGAGTAGGCATCCCCGAAAATCATCATGCCAAAATTCGCGTCCAAGCTCATGCTTTGTTCCATGCCCCATTGCAGGGCCGGGTCTTCCACATCCCACACGAGCAAATCGTTGTCAAAGGACCACTGGTTCGCCAACAGACTCAGGCCAAACGACACCGCATCGTAGTTGTTCAAATCGATGGTGTAACTGCCCGTGAGCTCCACCCCTGTTTGCTTAATGGCGCCGCCTGTGTTGTCCGAATACACCGCTCCACCGATGCCGAATCGGTTCGGCAAGGCCGTGTGGCCGGAGAGGACGTTGGTGCGCGGAGCCCCATCGAATCCCGCCCACTGGTTCCGGAAGGAGGCGGAAATGGGCGAGTCCACCCACGTTCCTGCCACGGCCGGGTTGCTCAAGTAAGGATTGACCAAAAACTGCGACCGGCGGTACAATTGCTGCCCTTGCATGCTGGACACCACGCCTCCAATCAGAGCGGCTCCCAATGCGATGTTGCGTACAAATCTCATGTCGATCAGTATTTCAAGGTCACGGTTCCCGTGATCGGCGCATTGCCGTTCGAGAATTCGATGGAATAATAGTAATCCGCCATGGGCAACAACGCATTGTTGTAGCGCCCATCCCAACGGGTTTCATAACCCTGGGACTCGAACAGCACTTGGCCGTAGCGGTTGAACACCTTCACCCGCGCGCTCGGGAAGTATTCCAGCCCGCCCACAATCCATTCGTCGTTGTAGCCATCGCCGTTCGGCGTCACGGCCTCTGCGATGAACAAACAACCGACCGTGGGTTCGACTTCGACCGTTCGCGTGATGGTGCAGCCCAAGCTGTCGGTGATGACCACCGCATACACGTCCTCAGGCAGCCCTGTGGCCGTGGCGTTGGTTTGGGCTGAGGCGTCGCTCCAGAGGTAGGTAATGGGGGCGTATCCACCAGTGACCGAGGCCGTGGCCGTTCCGTCCGATTCGTTCCAGCAGGTCACCGGGGAGCTCAGCATGGCCACGGTCATGTCCGTCACCTCCTCCGCTCCCACCGTGAACGTGGTGTCTTCCGTGCAGCCAACTGCATCGACCACTGTCACGGCGTATTCGCCCTCAGCGAGGTTGTCCAAATCCAAGCCTTCCGGGAAAATCTCCCACGCGAGCACGCCCGTGCCCCCTACCGGGAAGATGTTCGCCGCTCCATCGTCCATGCCGGTGCACGTCACATCCGTGACCGCCATCAATACTTCGAGGGCGGGGGGCGCATCAATGGAGAACGGAGCAAGCGTTTCGCACCCGTTCGCATCGGTCACCACGGCTTCGTATTCCCCCGCGCACAGCGCGCCGAGGTTGAAGTTGGTGTTGCCGTTCAATTCGAGCAGCACCGTGCCTGTTCCGCCTTCAAAATCGAGCACGGCACTGCCGTTGCAGTCCCCCCCACAAGCGATGTTCGTGGTCGACAGCACCTCCAGGGTCAACGGATCGGGCTCGACCAAGTTGATGTCCGACTCGAGGGTACATCCACTTTCGTCTTGGATGGTCAACGTCGTTGTCCCTGCTCCAAGGCCTTCCAGCGTGTGGGGCAGGGTCGTCGCAACGGGGGCAATCAATTCAATCTCACCGGTTCCGCCGATGGCCGAGATTTGGACCAAACCATCATCAAATCCAAAGCAAGAAATGGGGTCCGTGTTCAGGATCAATTGCATCGGATCGGGCTCAATCAGGGTCAAGCCCGTAACGGAAACCGTGCAATTGGACTCGTCGGTCACGTTGATGGTGTACGTTCCCACAGGCAGGTCGAAACACGGGGTGTTCACGAAGGGATCTTCCGGGGGGTCCACTTGGTACAACAACTCCCCATTGCCTCCGGTCGCGCCCACCACGCAGATGGAGCCGTCCGCTTCACCGGCACAGCTCACATTGCTCACCACCACATCGAATTCGATGGGCGGCGGCTCGGAAATGACCACGGTATCCTGGACCACGCAGTTGTTTGCATCGATGGTGTTTGCCAAATACGTCCCCGCGCACAAGGCATCGGGATCCGCACCTGCCCCCGCGAGGGTCGTGACGATGAACTCAAACGGCCCGGTCCCGCCCGCGGCGCTCTGCACCACCGTTCCGTTGCACTGCCCTGCACACCCGAGATCGGTCGAGAGCACTTCGGTTGAAACCGGCTGAGGTTCCGTGATTTCGAACGACGTCGTGGCGCTGCATTGGTTTTGGTCCGTGACCGTGATGGCGTATTCCGCGGGTTCCAAATCCGAGAAGCTCACCACCAACGGAGAAGCCCCCGTCAAGGCCTCCATCTCGGGCACCGAAGTCCAGGTCAAGCCGCCTGTTCCGCCAGTCACCACCCCGGATACCTCACCGTCTCCCGCTCCAGCGCAGCTCACGTTCTCCGTTTCCAAATCGAAGGTCAGCTCACCTGGACAGTTCAATTCGATGATGGTGTCCACCCCGCA
>JALQTD010000053.1:0-263 GCA_023264155.1 Flavobacteriales bacterium
TGGGCGGCCAGGCCGGAGCTCAGGGCCAGGGAGAGGGTCAAGAGGGGCAGGCGCATGGCTTAGAAATTCGGGCGGAGCAGGGATTTGGCATAGAATTGATCAAGGACTTCCACCACCTCCTCGGGGGTGTCGACGCGCCAGTCCAGCGCGAGGTCGCTCTCGCGGAGCCAGAACCGGGGCAGGACGTCGGTGCCGAACCCGACGACCGGGACGCTGAGGGTCTCCAGTCGTTCCAGCGTCGCCGGGAGGTCGAGCACGCTCTT
>JALQTD010000053.1:273-13538 GCA_023264155.1 Flavobacteriales bacterium
CAGGCCGCACGGCTGGGCGAGGTAGCCGAGCTGGTTCCAGGTCAACGCCTCGAACAGCTCGTCGAGCGTGCCGAAACCGCCGGGCATCACCACGAACCCTTGGCTGTACTTCACGAACATGACCTTCCGCACGAAGAAGTAATCGAAATCGATGCTCTTGTCGGGGTCGATGTACGGGTTGTTGTGCTGCTCGAAGGGGAGTTCGATGTTGAGGCCCACCGAGGTGCCGCCCATGTCGTGGGCGCCGCGGTTGCCGGCCTCCATGACCCCGGGACCGCCGCCCGTGATGACCCCGTAGCCGCGCTCAGCAAGGGCGCGACCGACCGCGCGCGACGCGTTGTAGACGGGCGAATCCTCCTTCATCCGGGCACTGCCGTAAATGGAAATGCACGGCCCGATGCGTTGCAGGGTTTCGAAGCCCTCCACGAATTCGCCCATGATTTTGAAGATGGACCACGCATCGTTGGTCTTCGTTTCGTTCCAGTCGCGTTGCTTGAATACTTTCGCCATGTTCCTTCATTTTTAGGCCAAATCCCCAAGCCGCCATCAAACCAACTCCTCCGCCAGTTCCACCGGCGACTTCCCGGATAAAGCACGGGCAAGATACGGCGCGGTGCGGCTTTCTGCGGACTTCGCAACTTTTTCTGGCGTGCCCTGCGCAATGATTTGGCCTCCACCGGCCCCGCCCTCGGGCCCCACATCGATGAGGTGGTCGGCCACTTTCAGTACGTCGAGGTTGTGCTCAATCACCACCACCGTGTTGCCTTGGTCGACCAACCTTTGTAAGACTGCGATGAGCATGCGGATGTCCTGAAAATGCAACCCGGTGGTCGGCTCGTCCAACACATACAAGGTCGAACCCGTGCTGACCCGTGCGAGTTCTGTCGCGAGCTTGACCCGTTGGGCCTCGCCACCACTCAAGGTCGGGCTTTGCTGCCCGAGCGTCAAGTACCCCAATCCCACGTCCTGCAAGGTCTTCGTGATGCGGGCAATTTTCGGAAACGCCGCGAAGAATTCAACCGCATCGTCCACCGTCATGTTGAGCACGTCGGCAATGGACTTGCCGCGGTAGCGCACTTCCAACGTTTCGCGGTTGTACCGCCGGCCCTGGCAAGTCTCGCAAGTCACGTGGACATCGGGCAGGAAATTCATCTCGACGGTGCGCAGGCCCGCTCCTTTGCAATCTTCGCACCGCCCGCCGTTCACGTTGAAGCTGAACCGCCCCGGTTTGTAGCCGCGGATGGCGGCCTCGGGCAGCCGGGTAAACAAGTTCCGGATTTCGCTGAAAATGCCGGTGTAGGTCGCAGGATTCGACCGCGGCGTGCGCCCGATCGGGGTTTGGTCTATCGCGATGACCTTGTCGAGGTGCTCGAGCCCCTTCAGGGAATCGAACGGCAGCGGCGTCCGCGTCTCCTCATAAAAGTGGTTGTGCAGCGCGGGATACAGCGTGTGGTTGATGAGCGTACTTTTCCCGCTTCCTGAAACGCCACTCACGCAGGTAAGCGTCCCGAGGGGCAAGGCCAAATCCACTTCCCGCAAATTGTTGCCACGCGCCCCCTTCAACCGCAATTTCTTCCCCGACCCCTTGCGCCGCTTACCCGGCACATCGATCCGTTCGCGTCCCAACAAGTAATCCGCGGTCAGTGAATGCCCCTCGAGGTGGGCCCGCGGATTGCCCGCCGCCACGACCTCCCCACCGTGCACCCCCGCGCCCGGACCGATGTCGATGAGGTGATCCGCGCTCAGCATCATCTCCTCGTCGTGTTCGACCACGATGACCGTATTGCCCGCGTCCCGCAGGGCTTGCAGGCTGCCGATGAGCCGGCGGTTGTCCCGCTGGTGCAGCCCGATGCTCGGCTCGTCGAGGATGTACAACACTTCGGTGAGCTTGCTCCCGATTTGGGTGGCCAAACGGATGCGCTGCGCCTCCCCACCGGACAGCGTGCGTGCACTCCGGTCGAGCGACAAATAGCCCAACCCCACGTCATTCAAAAACCCCAGCCGCGCCCGGATCTCCTTCAGCGGTTCGCGCAAAATCGTCTGCGCCCGCTCGCTCAATCCCTCTTCGACATCCGCGAACCAGTCCTGCAAATCCCCGAGCGACATCGCCGCGAGCTCCCCGATGTGCCGGTCGTTCAGCCGGAATTGCCGGCTGATGGCCTTGAGCCGGGTGCCTTCGCAGGTGGGACAGGTCTGCTTGTGCAAGAACTGGGCGGCCCAGCGCTTCAACCCTTTCGAGGAGGTGTGGCCGGCGGCGCGTTCGATGGTGGCCACGATGCCGTCGAAGGCCACGTGCTCGCCTTTCACGCCCGCCCGGTCGAGGAGCTTGACGGGCTTTTCGGAGCCGTAGAGCAGCCGCCCGACGAGTTCGTCCCCGAGGTCGCGGATGGGCGTCCGCAACGTGTGGCCCTGCTCGGTCACGAGGGCTTCAAGGATGTGCCAGGTCCGGTTCGACTTGAGCTCGCCGAGCGGGGCGATGCCGCCCTGCCGGATGCTCTTCGCGTCGTCCGGAATGATGAGGTCGCGCCCCGCTTCGGTGATGGTGCCCAAACCGTTGCACGTGGGGCAGGCGCCATACGGGGAGTTGAAGGAAAACAGGTTCGGTTCCGGGTCGGGGTAGGCCATGCCGGTGGTGGGGCACATGAGGTTGCGGCTGAAGTGCCGCATGTCCGTGCCGCCGTGCTCCAAGACACCCATCGAACCCTTGCCCATGTCGAGGGTGGTGCGGATGCTCCGCAGGAGCCGTTGTTCATCATCAAGTCGCACGGCCAACCGGTCCACCACGAGTTCGATGTCATGGATTTTATAGCGGTCCACGCGGAAACCGGGCTCGAGCTCCACGAGCTCACCGTCCACCCGCGCCCGCACGTAGCCCTGCCGCATCACTTGCTCGAAGAGCTCGCGGTAATGGCCTTTGCGGCCCCGGACGAGGGGGGCGAGGAGGAGGATTTTTTGGCCTGCATACACCTCGAGCAACTTCGCGCAAATCTGCTCATCGGTGAAGCGCACCATCGGCTCGCCCGTCTCCAGGGAAAAGGCGTCCGCCGCCCGCGCATAGGCCAAACGCAGGAAGTCGTGCACCTCCGTGATGGTCCCCACAGTCGAACGTGGATTGCGCGAAATCGTCTTCTGCTCAATGCTGATCACGGGGCTCAAGCCCGTAATGCGCTCCACTTGCGGCCGCTCTAACCCCCCGATGAATTGGCGGGCGTAGGCGGAAAACGTCTCGAGGTAACGGCGCTGCCCCTCCGCATAAATCGTGTCGAAGGCCAGGGACGATTTCCCGCTGCCGCTGACCCCGGTGATGACCACCAGCTGATCCCGCGGGATGGTGACGTCGAGGCCTTTGAGGTTGTGTTCGCGCGCGCCCGTGACCCGGATGTTGGGGTCGTTCGGAGGAGGTGTTGCGTTCATGTTCAGGCAGCTTCTCCCTCCTTAACCTGCGGAAGCCTGCGAATGTTCCACCCGAGTGCGGCCACGGTGAGGGTCGTGATCGGGCTGATCCAGTTGAAAACGCAGTAGGGGAGGTAAGCGAAGGTGGAGATGCCAAGGATGCCGCTTTGGGCGACCCCGCAGGTGTTCCACGGAATGAGCACGCTCGTCACGGTTCCCGTGTCTTCCAGTGTGCGCGAAAGGTTCTCCGGGGCGAGCCCGTGTTCTTCGAAGGCGGTTTTGTACATGTTGCCGGGGACGACGATGGCCAAATATTGGTCCGACGCCAACACATTGAACGCCAGGCATGTGCCTGCGGTCCGCGAGATGAGGCCGAACGTCGAGGACACGCCCTGCAACAGCGATTCGGTGATGCGCCGCAGCATGCCGGTCGCCTCCATGACCGCCCCGAACACCATGGCGCACAAGATGAGCCAGACCGTGTTCAGCATGCCCGCCATGCCCCCCGAGTTCAGGAGGTCATCCGCAAGTGCGTTGCCTGTCACCACGGCGGTGTCCACCGACATCGCTTGGAACACCGCACGGTAAGCGGCGCCCCAACGGGTCGCCGCCCCACCGGCCTGCCCCAACTGCCAAACGAGTTCGGGCTGGAAGACCAAGGCGGTCACGGCGCCGAGCAGGACTCCGATGAACAAGGCCGGAGCCGCTGCGACTTTGCGTGCAATCAACACGATGACGGCCACCGGCGCGATGAACAAACCGATGTGCAGGTTGAACGCACCTTGGACCGCCGCTGCAAACCCGCTCCCCAAATCCACCTCGCCCGCGCCCGACGCCGCTCCGCCGCCGAACCCTGCCACAAGGAAAACCACGAGCGCCACGAGGATGCTCGGCACCGTCGTGTACAGCATGTACCGGATGTGGGTGAACAGGTCGGTGCCTGCCACGGCCGGAGCGATGTTGGTCGTGTCCGACAAGGGCGACATCTTGTCCCCGAAGTAGGCTCCGGAAATGATGGCGCCCGCCACCCAGCCCTCGCTGAGTCCGAGGGCATGGCCGATGCCCATCAGGGCTACGCCCACCGTTCCAACCGTGCCCCAAGAGGAACCGGTGGCCAACGACAAGACCGCACAAATCACGCACGCCGCGAATAGGAAAATACCAGGTTCGAGGACTTGCAATCCGTAGTGGATGAAGGCGGGGATGATGCCGGCAATGAGCCACGTGCCGGAGAGTGCGCCGATGAGGAGCAGGATGAGCATGGCCTCAGTCGTCGACGCGACCATGGCTTTGATGCGGTCCATCATGGTGCTCCAGGTGACGCCGTGCACCATGCCGATGGCCCCGGCGACGAATGCTGCGAGGAGCATCGCGATTTGGTTCGAACCGTACGAACTGTCTTCCCCGAAGAGGGCCACATCCGCCGCAAGCAGGGCCACTAGGATGATCACCGGGATGAGCGCCCACAGCAAGGGGATGCGCTTCGTGGCGCCCTCCATCAGGCGTTCGCTTGCAAGTCCTGCTCAGAAGTGCCGCCGGTCGGGTTGAGCGCCGAACGCTCGACCCGCACCTTGCCACTTTCCAATTCGAGCAGCACCGTGGTCTCTTTGATTTCCTTGATGCGTCCGTGGATGCCGCCGATGGTCACCACCCAGTCTCCGACTTGTACGTTATCCCGGAATTGCTTCGCCTCCTTCTGGCGCTTCATTTGCGGGCGGATCATGAAGAACCACATGACGAGGAACATGCCCCCGAGGACGATGAAAAAGCTGTAATCGCCTTCTCCGGCCGGCGTTTGGGCCAAAACAGTCAAAAATGCATTCATGGCGGTGAAGTTAACTCAATGTCGGGTGATGGGCAGCGCCACAGGCTCCGGCGTTTCAGAAGGTGCGAGGATGTGCCCGTCCAGCACGAAGTGCACCACCGAAGGGTCGCCATTCGTCACCGCCGTGACCCGCTTGTCCACGTCGCCGCTCCATCCGCGGGTGTTGAAGGCCACTTCGATGGTCCCTTCTCCGCCAGGGGGAATCAGCTCCCGCGGCCAGTTCTTGGGCACGGTGCACCCGCATCCGCTGGATACGTCGGCGATGAGCAACGGAGCGTTGCCCGTGTTGCGGAACGTGAAGCCATGCGTGATGACCGCCCCTTCCACCACGGTATCGTACCGGAAGATGCGCTCGTCCGGCTCTAAAGTGGCGACTTCCCGTTCAGCGGATTGCCCTTGGGCTCCCGAGGCCGGGATGTCGATGAGCGACGTGTTCACTTCGGGTGTGTTGCAGCCCCACACGACGAGGATGAGAAAGGGAATCCAGCGCATCACTCCAACAAACCCCGTCCGATTTTCACAATCCGCTTGTCCGCTTTGAGCTCCTGAAACAGTTGGTCGAGGATGCCGTTGATGAACCCGGAACTCTTCGGCGTGCTGTAGTATTTGGACAGCTCAATGTACTCGTTGAGGGTGACCTTCAGCGGAATCGATTCGAAGCTGCGGGCCTCCGCCAGCGCCATCTTCATCAGGATGCGGTCAATCAATGCGATGCGGTCCAAATCCCAGTTCGCCGCCGCCTGCGTAATCAGCGCTTCATTCTCCTCGGCTTGGCCAAGCGTGTTGGTGAACAGCGTTTCCATGAACTGCCGGTCGTCATCGTCCTCGCGCCACAGCGGCAAGAGTTCGAAATCGTCGTCGTTCTCCTTGATGGTTTTGATGGTCTTGATGACCATCGAAGCACAGAGGTCCAAATCGTCGTTCCAGTAAATGCTGCGCTCCTCCAAGCTGTCCTCAAACGGCTCATTCTGAATCATGTGCTTCCGGAACATCCGGATGAGGTACTCCCGGTCGTGGCGGAATCCGCGCTCCTCAGAAGCCATGTATTCGATGTATTCTTCGTGGTCGAGCAACCCGCGAAACACCTTGCGCAGCAACTCCTGCTGATCGCCCCATCCCACGCCCAATTCATTGGCCGCTTTCTGTAAATTCCGGCTGTTCGCAATGATGCGCAGAGGCCGGTTGGTCACAAATTTCGTGTTGGGGTTCAGGTCCTCCGGGGCGGGCAGGCGCTTCTTTCGGCCCGCTTCAATCCGGTCGATGGCCATGGATTGCATGCTTCCGACGAGCAAGAGCAGCATCACATAAAGCTCTTGCATCTTGTGCACCGAGTGCTCGAGGGATTTGTGAGCGCGGGCAGCATCCTGGTCTTCAGCGGAGTAGAATCCGTACAGAATGTGCAGGAGCTTGATGCGAAGTTGTCGGCGGTTCAGCATGTCAATGGATCGTGGCGCGAAATTAGGGGTTGCGCCGCGAATAATCCCCGGAACCGCGCGATTTTCTCGTCTTGGAGGCGGCGAGGGAACGAATCCGCAGCGTTGCGCGTTAGCTTTGGGCACAACCTTTTCAATATGCGCGCGATTTTGTTTTCCACGCTGGTCCTTTTGGCCGCAGAATTCACAGGCCAAACCCCGCCCGTCTACGTCGATTGGCCCGCAGACCATGTCACCGTTTTCGCCCAAGGCGCTTGGGTCGAGCACCGCGGGATGGTCACGCCGGCCACGGAACGCTTCGAACTCATCCTCGACGGCTTGACCGAATCTGTGAACCCACAGTCCCTGCAAGTCGAACTGCCGGAAGGCTGGCGCCTTGTCGGCACCCAAAGCAGCGCGGGCGCCCGCCCGGACCAAGTGCAAGCCGCGCAAGTGGAATTGGAAGAAATCGAGTCGGACCTCGCAGGCATCCGCACCACCATCGCCATGCGCGAGGCCTTGCATGAAGTATACAGTGAGGAGTTGTCCATGATCCAATCGAATCGGCAGCTCAGCCACCAGGAAACGCTCTTGGTGGACGACTTGCGGGAGGCGGCTGAATTCTGGCGTACCCGCGTTCGTGAGCTCAAGTACAAGCAGCTCGAGTTGGCCCAAGAAATCGCAGAACTTCGCGAGGCGGTGGCGGAGCTCGAAGGGGATCGAGCAGCGGTGAACCAACGCATTCATGCCACCACCCAACAGGTTCGTTTGCGCTTGCAAGCGGGCAGCACCCGCACCGGTGAAGTGGCCATCCGTTACCTGACCCAAGCGGCCCACTGGCGCCCGGAATACGACGTTTCCGTCTCGGCGGACGGTCGGATCGTGTTTGATCGCTTTGCGTCTGTGTCCCAAACGACGGGCCGCGATTGGGAAGGCATCGACCTGGAATTCGTCGTCGGCAACCCCTTGAGCTCCCTCGCTCCACCCGCATTTGAACTTTGGGTGTTGCGGGAGCGGAGGGCGGTTCAGCAGGCAACCGCAGGCACGTACGAATGGGCGCCTCAGGCGAGCATGGAGGCGAACGGAGAGGGCTTGATGTTCGATGACATGGCCTTGCGCAGCGCGGTGACCCCGGCTGCAGAGCACGCCTTTTCGAACGACCGGTTCCGGTTCGAGCCGGCCATCCCGCCGTATGTGGCTTCCCAACGCATTCCCGAGCGGGTTTTCATCGAACAGTTCGAATTGCAAGGCGAGTTGAGCTACTTGCTGATGCCGTATGCATCAGATGAGGCGTACCAGCTCGCATACTCCTCTACATGGGCAAATTCGCGGTTGATGCCCGGCCGGGTTCAAGTCGAAGCCGGGGGGGCGTTTCGTGGTTGGTTTGACCTGATGCTGCCCGCGCCAGGCGACACGTTGATGGTGCCCATCGGCCAGGACCCCGAGGTGCGCTGCAGCCGTGAGCGCCGGGCGGATCGCTGCTCCAATTCGGTGTTTGGAGGCAAGCACAAGTCCGAACAAACTTGGGAAATCGAAGTCGAAAATCAGCACGACCGCGCCATCGAGGCCCGCGTGGAGGAACGCATTCCGGTAGCTTACCGCTCCGATGTCATCGTAGAGTTGCTCGAATCCGGCGGGGCGCAGCACGATGTGGCCAGCGGAAAATTGACGTGGGACGTCACCTTGAATCCCGGCGAGATCCGGACCTTCATCGTGCGCTACCGCCTCGAATACCCGAAGGAGCTGGGCTTCGAGAACTTCTGATCTCAGCGCTTGTAGAGGACGATGCTTGGGGCGCGGTGGGAGACGCCGTTCGGAAGTTGAAGCCGCATGTCGCTGAACTCCAGCCGCCCTCCGCTGGGCAAGCTGTGAATGGCCTCGCGCATGGCGGGAGTCAGCTGATTTGAAGTGCTCGTGAACGTTTGTTCCAGTTCGCGCAGTGAAGTGGCAAGTTGAAACCCCTGCCATTGCAAGGGGACGTCAAAGTCGATTCCGATCACAGTGGCGCGCAATTGCAGTTCATCCAGCGCAGCCGATGAAAGCGTGTCGCCGGATTGCCCATGCCGCAACACCACCGAAGGGTCGGGGAGGGGGCGCACCCGAAAGACCGTGGCGGAATGCACGGGGCCATCTTCCCAGCGCAGGGCAATGCTCACGGTTTGGGCTTGCTCGTCGGGAAGGACGCTGAGCTGGGCATGCCGTTCGCCGTTGAAGGTGAGTTCCACCGCGGAACCGCCTGACAGCCGTAAGTTGTTGAACTTCTGTACGCTGGTGATGTCCACCGGATTTTCGATCCCGGCGTACAGGATGTTTTGGTGCAGGGCCGCGGCGGTGGCTTGTGCGTGGATTTGGCCCCAAGGCAGCAAGGCCAAACCCAACAGCAAGTTCAACAAGTAGTTCATGCGGCAGTTTTCAATGAATACGGCACGGGCGTCGAGAAGGTTGCTCGGCGGTCACTCCGAAAGGAACCAGCCCAGGGCATGCATGGAGGTGATGCGCACATCGCGGTAATAATGGTGCAAAATGTCCGCGGCAGAGGCCCCCAGTCGGGCCCGTTCCATCGCTCCTTCTTGACAAAGGCCGACCCCGTGTCCGAATCCCTGCCCCATAAACCGAACGTGCTCCCCATCGTCCACGGTCACGAAGAAGCTCGACTGCAACCCAAATGCGGCGCGCGCCTGCGCCGCGCGCACGGACTGACCGGAGTCCGGTAAAAAATTCACCCGGGAGTTCGGCAGAAACGTGGTGCGCGTACTTTCCCCCGAGCGATGCGCGGCCAGCCATTCCCGCCACTCCGCGGTCGGAACGGTCTTCGTCCATTGTGCGTGCGGCATGGCGAGGCAGAAGGAGTCGGGCACCCCCACGAGGTAATTCAACGGGCGTTGCCACACGTTTTCAGCTCCTTGCGTATGCCCCCCGCAATTGGAATGAAAGGCAGCTGTGATCGGGCGCCCGGACCGGTCCACCACCACACTTCCGGCCGTCGATCGCACCGCCTCCCGCAAGGTGTCGTTGACCGTGCCCAAACCGTGATATGCTTGGCAATGGACGTCATCGCACAGGTCGAACCCCTGCAGCCGGTGCCGGTCGAGGGCTTGCACGGTGTAGGTCCGGCTGACAATGGCCTGCGCTGCGTAATACTCGGGGTGGTGGCCCTTGCCAGATTCCGCAGAAAGCACCCCTTGCAGGTACGTCTCCATCCCCGTTTCGAGGATGCACCGGATCCGGTTTCCATCCACCATGAAATGGAAACGACCGCTGTGCAGGGTGGGAAATTCGCCAGGGTAGGCCAAACGCACCCGTCCCCCCGGCACAGTTGGCCGCAAGCACACGTAGTCCAACCGCTCCCCTGCGACCACCATCAGCGCTCCCTCGCATTTCAGCTGCGTTCCCTTCCCCAACGCCTGCAGGACCCGCCCCTCCCGGTCCACCCATTCAAACGACCCCGACTCCGTGGTCACCGACAGTTCCTTGGGCAGGTGGCCATCAAACAAGCCGATCCGAATCCGATCTTGGCCCGAGGCAACCACGTGGCCGCAACACAGCACCATCAACAGCAGCCACTTCATCCTTTCAACATCTGGTGGGCGACACGGCCGGACGCCCCGGATGAACCCAATAAAGCATGCACCTCGTCGTATGATGCCAGTTGCCTGCGGCGCTCGGGGCCGTCAACCAGCAAGGGGCGCACCCCATCAACCAAGGCGTCGGCACGGCAGGCCTTTTGGATCAATTCCGGCACAATGCACCGGCTAGCAAGCAGGTTCGGCAGCCCAATGTATTCCACTTTTGCAAGTGTTTTTGCAAGCAGGTAAGTGAATTTACTTGTCTTGTAAACAATGACTTGCGGTGTTTTGAATAAAGCGGCCTCGAGGGTGGCGGTGCCGGAGGTAACCCAAGCGGCTTCAGCACATTGCAGGAGCGTTTGGGTGGCGCCGAATACCACCGGTAGGCCCGCACCAGCGTAACGTTCTGGTGGTTGCCCGGGAGCGCCTCCGATGACGCATTGCACGCGGGGACCAAGGATCCGGGCCGCATCGGCCATTACCGGCAGCATGTGCTGCAGTTCTTGGGTGCGCGAGCCTGGCAGGAGGGCAACAATTGGGCGCTCATCCAGTCCATGTTCCAAACGCCACGCACTTTGAGAAACGGTCGGCGTGGCTGCTGCGACATCCAACAAGGGGTGTCCCACGAAGGTGACCGGGATGCCTGCTTTTTCGTAGATCGACGCTTCGAAGGGGAGGGTGACGTACATGTGGGCCACGTCGCGCTTGATTTGGCGCAGCCGCCCCTTTTTCCACGCCCAAACAGAGGGCGATATGTACTGTTCAAAGCGCATGCCGTTGGCCTTGGCTTTTGCCGCAATCCGCAAATTGAATCCCGGGAAATCCACCCCGAGGATGACGTCCGGATCGAACGCCTGAATTTCCTCCCAACAGCGCTCCAAGTTTCGCGCAATGGTCCGGATGTTCTTCAGCACTTCCCAGAACCCCATGAAGGCCAAATCCCGGTAGTGCTGGGTCACTTCAGCCCCGGCCGCCTCCAACTCCTCGCCGCCCCATCCCCGCAGCACGAGCCCTGGCTCTTCCTTCAACAGGGCCGAGGCCACTTGTCCAGCGTAGACGTCCCCTGAAGCCTCGCCCGCGAGAATGAAGATCCGCCGCGGCTTCATGCACCTTCGAGGTTGACTGCTTGCAGCCAAATTACCACCGGCACCGCCGCCAACACCACCACCATCACACCGCGTGCGAGCCGCTCCCTCTTCATCCGCAGCAACGCGTAGAACAGGATGACGTCGGCCAACACACTCACCGAAACAATGGAGTCTTGGTACAACCCGCCATTCCAGAAGACATCCTTCAGGAAGAACGCCATGCTGTCGCCGGTTTGGAAATGCCACCACGCGGTGAGGAGCACCAGCCCCAGCAGCGCCCCTAGCAATCCAAGCCCCACGCCGGCTACGGTTTCCCACGCATTGCGGCTCATGCCCATTCCCATTGATTCAACCGCGCAATGGCGTGGTGGGCTGTCAAGTCGAAATGCGTAGGAACCACACTGATGTACCCATGCTCCAAGGCCCATTCGTCGGTATCTTCTCCGTGATCGGGGTTCGTGAACTTTCCGCTCATCCAGTAGTACGTTGCGCCGCCCGGCGTTTGCCTTTCTTCAAAGGCTTCTTCCCAATACCCCGCGGATTGGCGGCACACTTTGATGCCTTGGATTTCGGACCAAGGAAGCTTCGGGACGTTCACGTTGAGGCAGGTGCCGTTAGGGAGTCCGTGTTCCAACACCTGCGGCACAATGCGCTTCACGGCCTGTTGTGCGGCACTGAAATCGGCGGTTTTGGCGTGGTCGAGCAGGCTGAACCCAACGGATGGAATGCCTTCCACAGCACCCTCGACTGCGGCCGACATGGTCCCGCTGTAAATCACATTGATCGAACTGTTCGAACCGTGGTTGATGCCGCTTAGGACCAAATCCGGCTTGCGGTGCAAAATGCGGTGAATGGCCAGCTTGACGCAATCCACCGGCGTGCCCGTGGTGGAATGTGCGACCACACCTGCAACGGGAAAGTTCACGGCTTCCATGCGCAAGATGTTGCCGATGGTCACGGCGTGCCCCATGCCCGATTGCGGACTGTCCGGGGCCACCACCACCACTTCACCGAATTCCATGGCGGCCTCGGCCAATGCTACGATGCCAGGGGCGGTGATGCCGTCGTCGTTGACGACTAGGATGAGCGGGCGATCAGGCATGAGCTTCGGGAATGCGGGTAAGGACGTCGAGCAAGTAGCCCCAGAACTTTTGGACGGAACTGATTTGGACACGCTCGTCGGGGCTGTGCGCTCCGCGGATGTTGGGGCCGAAGCTCACCATGTCCATGTCGGGGTAGTTCGTTCCGAGGATGCCACACTCCAGTCCAGCATGACAGGCCAAAACCCGCGGCTGTTCCTGATACCGCTCCACGTAGAGCGATTGCAGCAGCGAAACGATTTCGGAATGCGGATTCGGCGTCCACCCCGGGTAACTCCCGCTAAACGCCGTATCCAACCCCGCGAGGGAAAAGGCCGCTTGAATGCTGCGCGCGTGGTCCCACTTTTCGGAATCGACACTGCTGCGGCACAGGCATTGTACGTTGACGACTCCGCCGCCGATTTGCACGCGCGCGAGGTTGTTTGAGGTTTGGACCAAATCCTCCAAATCCGGGCTCATGCGGTGGATGCCCACGGGACACGCCTGGATCGCGAGCAACAGCGCTTCCTGCAACGCCTCCGGCATGGCTTCTTCCGGAGCGTCCACGGAGGTAATGGTCAGGCTCAAATCGGGGTCCGTGGTCGCGTATTCCGCTTTTACGCCTTCGAAGTAGGCCTCCATGGCCGTCTGGAAGTCTGCCATGTCCTGGGCGTCCATGGCCAAGGTCGCTCCGGATTCGCGGGGGATGGCATTCCGCAACCCGCCCCCGTCGAGGGCTGCGATCCGGAAGTCCATGGCATCCGAGGCCACCAGCAAGAGCCGGTTCATGATTTTATTCGCGTTCGCGAGCCCTTTGTGGATGTCCATGCCCGAGTGCCCTCCGCTTCCGCCTTTGACGGCAACATGCACCCCGACCGCTCCATCGACCACGCGCTCTGGCG
>JALQTD010000054.1 GCA_023264155.1 Flavobacteriales bacterium
CCTCGTCTATGCAGCGGATTCCATCGGCGTGCTGAACGGGGCACTGGCTACCGCAGCGGATTCCATCGGCGTGCTGAACGGGGCACTGGCTACCGCAGCGGATTCCATCGGCGTGCTGAACGGGTCACTGGTTACCGCAGCGGATTCCATCGGCGTGCTGAACGGGGCACTGGCTACCGCAGCGGATTCCATCGGCGTGCTGAATTTGGCCTACCAGATGCTTGAAGATTCCCTCACCAGCCTGTTCAGTGTCCCGGGATGCACGTATGCAACTTATTTGGAGTACGATCCGCTGGCCACGTGGGAAGACGGCAGTTGCGAGGTCATTGCCATTCCTGGCTGCATGGATGACGCCTACCTTGAATACAATGCAGAAGCCAATATCAGCGACGGAGGTTGCCTCACGATCATCGTTGAAGGATGTTTGAACTACCTGTATGCCGAATTTGAAGCGGCTGCAAACGTGGACGATGGGAGCTGTGCGACGTATTTGTGCAACTCCGTTACGTTTGATGGGTACGCTTATGATTTGGTCCAAATCAATGACCAATGCTGGTTTGCGGAAAACCTTCAAACCACAGTCACCTCAGCAGGAACACCGATTCCATACGTGACCAACTCCACCGAATGGTCCGCCGCCACCGGGGGAGCGCAGAACTACGCGTACAACAGCGAAGCAAACCTGGCTGCGTACGGCCGACTTTACAACGGCTATGCCGCAACGCACAGTGAAGGCATATGCCCGACGGGTTGGCACGTTTCTTCCCTGGCCGATTGGGATTCGTTGACCCAGTATATGACCGATGAAGGATATGGGAACTTCTTGGGGATGGCCCTGCGTGCTGGTTACGATTGGGAAACCACGGAGGGTGCCTTGAGCACAACGACACTGGGTTGGGACACCTTCGGTTTCAATGCCCTACCCGCGGGCGCCTATACCGGGTCGAATTGGATGTATGTCAGCCGCTCCATCACGAGTTATTGGACTTCTGACAAGGCGAGCAACACACGGGCTGCAGTCAAAGAACTTGTTGAATGGGATACGGGCATCACCCATTACTCGAGCGTGTCCTTTGGAAATGGGAAGTCCATTCGTTGCGTCCTCGACCGTCCTTGATTGCGGCCTGACGGTCGTTGACCTGCTCCATTTCTTAGTCCACGGGAGATCGAACTGCTGTGGGTTCAATTTTTCTTGCCCGTTTCGAGCTTTCGCTGCACTTCCCTGCGGACGCGTGCGGCGAGGCGATCCTCGTTTTCTTCAAGGAAGGCGGTCACGGCATCGCGGTCCCAATCGACCAACTGGCGGAGCGCCCACGAAACGGCCTTGACCACGAGGTCGTGGCGGTCGTCCACTGCCCGCTCCACGACTTCGAGCGTGCGGCGCGCATCCCCTCGCCCACCCCGCGATTTCAAGTTCAGCGCGATGGTCATGGTCAACGCGAGCCGGCGTTCGAAGGGGTTCTCGGCCTGCTGCAGGCCGCTCACGAAACCGTCGTCCAAAGCGCCGAGCCGCCAGGCCACCCCCAACACGCGCGGCCCGAGGGTGTCGACCGTGACCCAGTTGTCCAGCCCGGACATGAGTTGGCGAGCAGCGGCGGGCGTCAGGGTGGCCAAGGCTTTGCGGTCTTTCGCCAGGACGTCCCAAGCGACCAAATGGGCCTCGAGCGCGCCGGACTGAAGCAGGGCCAGCAGCCCCTTCCACCTTTCGTTCCCGGGCAGTTGGCGCCAGGCCGCGGCGGCTTCGCGGGTAATCGCGTTCACCTCCGGCATGGTCACGCCGATGACCTCGAGTTGGGTGGGGGCGTGTTGAAGCGTGAGGGCGCGACGGCTTTCGGTGACGCAGTCGCGCAGGGCGAATAGGATTTGGTCCGACCAAGGCATGTGGAAAAGTACGGCGCTCAGGCCCAAAGGTCGGCGGCGACCCGAAAGGTGCCGCAGTGGGCGTCGACGATGTGGCGGATGTCGGGCGAGTAGCCGCCGCCCATGGCACACACCACGGGGACGCCGGCCGCGGCGCACCGGCCGAGGACCTCGCGGTCGCGCTCGAGGCAGCCCCGGCGGCTGACCTTCAGGCGGCCGAGCTTGTCGGTCTCGAGGATGTCAACGCCTGTTTGGTACAACACCAAGTCGGGCTCCACCTCGTCCAGCAAGCGGGGCACGTGCTGGCGCACAAGCTGCAGATACGCGTCATCGGCGATCCCATCCGGCAGCGGCACATCGAGGTCGCTCCGCTCCTTGTGCATCGGATAATTCGCCGCCCCGTGCATCGAGAAGGTGAAAATCCGCGCCTCGTCCGCGCACATCGCCGCCGTGCCATTGCCTTGGTGCACGTCGAGGTCGATGACCAGCACCTGCTTCACCGCGCCTTCCGCCAGCAGCAATTTCGCGGTCAGGGCCAAATCATTCAACAGGCAAAACCCCTCTCCCCTGTCCTCAAACGCATGGTGCGTCCCGCCCGCCACGTTCAGCGCGACCCCTGCCCCGCCTAGCGCCCGCCGCGCGCACTCCAGCGTGCCGCCCATGATCAGCACCTCCCGCTCGACCAACTCCGCCGACAACGGGAACCCCGTCCGGCGCTCCTCGGCCCGGCTCAACTGCAGCCCCTTGAGCTTCTCCCAGTACCCCGCATCGTGCGCCACCCGCACCTGCTCATCGGTCAGGGGCGTGGGCGCGAAAAAGTCGCCCGGGGCGCAGGTGCCTTCGTAGATGAGTTGCTCGGGGATGAGCTCGTATTTGGCCATCGGAAAGCGGTGCCCCTCCGGCAAAGGATGGGCGTAAGGCGGGCTCCAAGCAACGGGAATCATGCGGGTTCAGTGTTCGACCAGCAAGGGGAACACGCGAGGCCCGCCGCTGGTTCCCACGGCGCGCACCACGTACCACCCCGCCGGCAACGCACCGGTCTCGAACCGCACGGCCGACCCTGCCGCACGCCGCTCCTGCACCACCGACCCGAGCGCGTTGCGAAGTTCCCATGCCGTTCCCGCCTCCACCCCGTTCAGCACCGCGTACCCGTCCGCCGGATTCGGGAAAAGCCGCACTGCGCGTTCCTGCTCCGCGATGGCGGTGGGCTGCACGACGAAGGTCGTGGTCTCCGCCGGAGCGCATGGCCCGAAGGCCGTGGCGGCCAGCGTGACCGGTTCGGTAAACGTGAAGGTGACGGAAGCTCCCGCAACGAGGGTGAAGGACTCCCAGCCGGAGTCGACCACCACGCTGTCGAGGTAGGGGTTCGCGTCCAAGGTGACGAGGGCGCCGGCGGGCAAGGGCTCGATGGACAAGTCGAAGTCCGCGTAGTCGAATTGCTTCCACGCTTCGGGCTCGCTTTGCCACATGGACCAAACCGCCGCATCGATCAAGGCCCTCTCGGCCGCGTCGATGTTGCCGCCATAACTCGCCGCCGCCGGATCGGTACCGAGCAAGGCCGCCGCCATCGTGCTCGCGGCGACGTAAGTCCCGGCCGCCGACGGGTGCGAACCATCCGAACTGTACAAGTCGATCGCCGTGGTCTCCCGCAGCTGTTGCCACACCATTCCCACAGGGGCGCACCACGCATCGCTCAGGTCCGCGGCTTCGAGGTAGCGCTGGGTCAAGAGCGCCTGCATGCCCTCGTACGTGCAGACCGGCGGCCACACCGCGCAGTTGGAGGCGTCGCCGTTTTCACGGCCCCAGGTCATGAACAACATCGGGATGGCGCAGGGGTTGTGGGCGCGGATGGTGGCGGTGAGGGCGGAGACGGCCGGGTAGAAATCGGCTTGGACCTGGTTGTCGGGGAAGGAAGGGATTTGGCTTTGCTCTTGCAGGATGACCCAATCCCAACCGCCCGCCTCAATGAGCGCATTGCTCGTCGGATTGCTCACGTGCCCCTGCAACGTCGCGCCTCCCGGGGCATTCGACTGCCACGCGACCACCGTGCCCAGGTCAGCCGCCAACTCCGCCAACACCGTCGGCAGGCCGTTCGAGGCGGTGTAGCTGTTGCCGAGAAACAGGACGTGCAAGGTGTCCGATTGGGCGTGCACCGCAGTGGTCACGACCAACGAAAGAAGCGTGAAATATCGCATCCTGCAAACCTAATTCAACTGAGGTCACCGCCCGAAATTGGACAGCTCCCGCGTCGCAGCCAAGGCGCGGACGGGCGATGGAGGGACTCGGGTACGTTGCAACTTCTTATTTTGGCCCAAAACTCCCATTCGATCAGATGAAAGACTGGCATCGAATTGCCTTGACATCGCTCCTCGCCACGGGCATCTATGCAGGGTCCCTGCAGTACGGCTTCACGGCCATTGACGACGGCGGCCAAGTGCTCGAAAATCCGTTCGTGCAGTCGCTTGATTGGGGAAGCCTCAAGGGCATGTTTGCGAGCGCGACGGTGGGCATGTACCAGCCGCTAACGACCTTGCTGTTCGCCCTGATCAACGCGGTGTTCGGCCACGATTCCGCCACGCCCTTTCACCTGTTTTCGCTGCTGTTGCATGCGGTGAATGCAGCGCTTGTGTACCGCGTGGGTCAGCGCCTGCTCCAGCGCGATGCGGCGGCGTTTGTGCTGGCCTTGCTGTTCGTCGCGCACCCCTTGGCGGTGGAGGCCGTGTGCTGGGTTTCGGCCACGAGCACGCTGCTGTTTACGGGGTGTTTTCTGTCAGCGGTGTTGGCTTACGATCGGTTTTTGGCCAGTGGCGAGCAGCGGCATTATGGCGCGGCGTTGGGATTCTTCCTGTTGGGGTGTTTGGCCAAAGTCCAAATGCTGCCCTTCATCGGGGTGATGTTCCTGTTGGATCACCTGCGCGGGCGGCCCTTGCTCACGGACTTGGCGAGGAAACTGCCTTTCGCTGTCTTCGCCGCCGGTTTCGTGGCGATCAGCTTGCACTTCCGGGGCGGCCAAACTGCGTTTACAGGCGATTACGCGGCATGGCTGCTCACACCGGCCCAATTCATGTGGTATGCGGTGAAGGCGATCGTCCCCGTGAATCTGGGCATTGTGTACGACTGGCCGGCGGAGCCGTGGACGGCTTGGATCGTCGGGGCGTATGTGGGGCTGGCGGCTTGGGCAGTGGCGGTGGTGCGGTGGCGCGCAAACCGGCTGTTCGTGTTCGGGAGCCTTTTCTTCTTTGGCAACCTCGTCCTGCACACCGCGTTGGCCACGACCTTCCTCGGGCCATACGCGGATCGCTACGGGTACGTGTCGGTGCTGGGGCTGTGGTTGGCGGCGTGGAGCCTGGTGCCGGAGAGCAGGCGGATCGTGGTTGTGCGCGTGGCGGGCGCGGCGGCCGTGGTTTACGCAGGGTTGGCTTTTGCCCAAACCCAGCACTGGCGCAGCACCATCGACCTGTGGACGCACAACCTGACCCACGAAAGCGCCACGTTCTCGAATGGCATGCGCGGGGCGCTTTATTACGAGAGCGGGCAATTCGCCCGGGCGCAGCGGGATTTTGAGAAAGTGGACCGCACGCCCGATCCGCGGTTTGAGCCCGAGAAATACAGCTACCTGTATACCGCCCTCGGCCTCATGACGACCGACTCTGAGCCGGAGAATTCGTTGCGTTACTTCAAGCAGGCTGCCAAGTGGAAACCCCACCCGGAATCGTTTGAAAACGTCGCAGTGGCCGCGAAAAAGCTCGGCGATTTTGAAACCGCGGAAGCGTTCTACCTCAAATGTGACAAAGGCTTCGAGCCGCCTTCGTATTACATGAACCTGAGCACGCTCTACTTCGAAACCCAACAATTCGAAAAAGGCGCCGACATCATGACCCAAGCCATCGACGCGGGTTGCAACGACATCCTCTGCTACAAAATGCGGTGCTTCTTCCGCATCGAATCACGGGACATCCCCGGCGCGCTGACCGACTTCGAACAGGCCATGGCGTTGTTCAATGCCCTGCCCGATGCGGAACCCGACCCCATTTTGAACAATCTCCGGAGCATGCTCCTGCGTCACATGGAAAAATGAAGCCGTCCTAAGTATCGCAAAAAAACGCTCCCTGCGGCGAGCCACAAGGAGCGTTTCACTTGCATATCATCCCTAAGGCGGTCTTACTCGCTATCTTGAATACAGCGTACTGCATTGCCCACATCTGGGGTGTGCAATTCGGTTGCACTCATGACCCAATTACTCCTTAAGCTAGTAGCTATTGCAACTCCTTCGGACACATCTGCCCTCCAAAAGGCTGCGATAACCGAGGGTAACTCAATGCTACCATTTTTACGCTGGCCATTTGGCACAGCTGAAAAACCGGAAGTATTGGTCCCGTTCCAAGGTGGGGTATCGCTCGAAGACGACTTCATCGCCGTGCCAGCAACCCAGAATCCTCCTAGATATGACCAAAGATTCTCCCATTCCACCGCAAAGGGAACATGCCAACCCGATGGACATAGACCACTCGCATGATTCACCGCATACCAATTGTACAACCGGCCCAGGTCGGGATAATACTGTGCACTATCGGCGCCATAAGCTGACTGTGCCCCATCGGTCGTAGCCACCCACTCACTGCTGCTCAATCCACCCGGAATCGGCGTTCCGTCGCTGTAATGGTCACTACGCAGGTTTTCTGCAAACCAGCATTGATCACCGATTTCGACAACATTGTACGTGTAACCATCGAATCCAACAGGCACGCAATCGGTGGTTACCAAGCTCAATGTGTCTCCGTACGCCGTGCCCGCTGCATTCGTCGCATAGGCAGAGAAGTAGACCGTGTCTCCCAACACCAATCCCGTCAAATCCGCGCTGAAATCACCGGCCAAGGTATCGCCTACGATGATGGTGCCGTCGCTCAAATTCGACTGGAGGCCCCACTCGAAGCCCGTTTCCGTGACTTCCTTCCAGCCATAGTGGGTTACCGAACCGTTCAATGTTGCGGTGGTTTGCGTTACAGAGCTCGCTTCTGCCGTTCTGGTCACCGGCGCTGAAGTGCTGTCCCGCCGGCAACGAACGGAACTTGCAAGTCCGTAAGAAATTGGATTTGTACTGCCCGTAACGCCGTTATCCCATGAACGCATGACCATCGACATCGGGCTTCCAAAGTTGCTGATGGTTGATGTCCACCAACGACCTTGGCTGCCTAAACCGTACCAAGCCCCGTCATACCGGTATCCTCCAGGCGTAGCGGAGAAACCCGTTACGTTCGTCCCATTCCAAGAAGGATCGTCCGACTCAGATGCTTTGAGGTCAGCAGCCCAACCCGGCAAGTTCCACCATTCCGCCCATGTAGGCACGTGCCATCCTGCAGGGCACAAGGCGCTTGATTCGATCACCGCGAACCAATTGTACATCCGGCCATAATCTTCAAAATAAGTCGCACTGTCACCATCATAAAAGGTTTGGGCACCCTCCGTGGTCGAGGCCCATTCCGAAGAACTCAACCCGCCAGGAATAGCCGTGCCATCGTTGTAATTGTCGCTGCGCAAATTCTCTGCAAACCAACAATCACAACCTATCACCACGACATCATATGTGTAGCCATCGAATTGCACCGGCTCGCACAGCATCAGGCACCGGCTCAAGGTATCCCCGTGGGTCGTTCCAGTTCCGTCCGTGTAGTATGATGAGAAGTAGATGGTAGCCCCTTCTGTCAAGCCGGTCAAATTCGCTGAGAAATCGCCATCTAACACATTACCAGCTACCTGAGTCGCATCGCTCAAATCCTCTTGATAGCCCCAGATGAATCCAGTCGCTGAGATTTCATTTCTACCCGTTGACAACGCTGCGTTGAGTTTTGCTCCGGTGTCGGTTACATGGGTTGCCGCAGAAGTAGCAATTGCCGTTTCACCAACCAATTGGATCGTATCCCCGTAGGTCGTGCCCAGAGCATTCGTGGCATAGGCTGCATAGTACAAGGGGCCCGACGCCGTCAAGGCATAAGTGAACGTGTCCACCAATGCGTCACCCGCGACATCAGTCGCACCGCTTAAATCCGACTGTGCACTGTATTTGAAGCCCGTGGCTGTTACCGCTGGCAGGACGGCGAAATCAATGGATCCTCTGAGCGTTGCCGTGGTATCGGTCCAGGCGGTGTCGGCAATCGAACTCACCACCGGAAGCCCCAGGGTTTGGAAGTTTCTCGTAGTATCTCCTTGTGCGGTTCCGATTTCGTCTGAAGCATAAGCCCGGTAATGGTACACGGTGTTGGGAGTCAAATCAGTCAAAGTCAGCGTGAAAGGGCTTGCACTTCCAGCCGAGTAGTTTGTCGCCCCAGCGAGGGCTGAATCGGTGCTCAACTTGAAGCCTGCATCCGTGACCGTGCTCATGTTGGCGAACGACCCTGCCAAATCAGCAGTTGTCGTGGTGACATTTGTCGCGGCTTCCGTTGCAACAGAAGGCGCTGGATCGCAAGCGCTGCCGCCATCGGTGATCGTCCAACCGTAATTGTCGATGATGGATTGACGAGCTGCCGCAGCGTAACAATACTTTGAATTGCTGTGTATCTGAAGGATTACATTCGAACTCAAAGAAAGCCCAGCCCAAGCCGTGTACAAGGCATCGAGATTCGCCGTTGAGAGTTCTGAGAAATTGACGGTTCCCGTCACGGAGCTCACATCCCAAGCTGACACATCCTGATCGAATCCTGAACCCCAGTGCAATCCTGACATATCGGTTACGGAGCTCACATCCCAAGCACTGGTATTTCCATTGAAGGCTGACGCTGCCATGAACATGTTTTTCATGGTTTGCACGCCACTTACATCCCAGCTGTTCAAATCTTGGTTGAAGACCGAGGCGTCCTTGAACATGGCCACCAAGCTCGTCACCGAACTCAAATCCCAAGCGTCAAGGGGTTGATTGAATGCAACTGCCGCCTCAAACATTCCATTCATGTTCGTTGCAGCGCCTACATTCCACCCATTCAGGTTTTGGTTAAACAAGCTGTCCGACTTGAACATTCCTTCAAAGGTCACCACGCTGCTCACATCCCATGAACCAATGTCCTGGTTGAAAGCCGCTGCGGAATAGAACATTTCCCTCATGTTCTGCACTGACCCCACATTCCAACCGCTCAAATCCCTATTGAAACCAGAGGCTTGATAGAATAAATATTTCATATCGGTTACGGAGGACACATCCCATGCATCAAGCGGCTGATTGAAGACCTTATTCCCGTAAAACATGCCATCGAGGTCCGTAGCAGCCCCTATATTCCACGAATTCAAATTGTTATCAAAGATGCATCTTGCGAACATGTAACCAAAATCCGTTACGTTGCTGACATCCCAATTGGACAAATCTTGGACAAAATGTTCCGTGTCGGCGAACATGCCATTCATGGTGGTCACAGCGGAGGTGTTCCAATTGCCGATCGCCGAATTGAACAACGAATCGCCCTTGAACATGCCCTCCATGTTGGTGACAGCGCTTACGTCCCATGTGCTCAAGTCGCTTGTAAACCAATTGCAATCCCGGAATGTTTCTTTGAAATTTTGGACACTGGATACATCCCAACTGCTCAAGTCCTGGGCAAACGATCGTGAATTGCTGAACATTTCAGCCATGTTCGTTACCCCGCTCACATCCCACGTACCCAAGGGTTGATTGAAGTCTTGGGTGTAGGCAAATACGCCAAACATGTAGGTCACCGCACTCACATCCCACTGCCCAATGGGTTGATTGAACCTTCTCGCACTGCTGAACATGCTGCCTATGTCCGTAACCGAGCTGACATCCCAGTTGGCGAGCGGTTGATTGAACACGTGGGCGTCTTTGAACATGCTGTTCATGTTCAATGCCGAACTGACGTCCCAATTGCTCAAATCACTGTTAAATGACCGGCAATCGTAAAAGCATCCGGGGAAATGCACCACCGAACCGACATTCCAAGCACTCAAATCCTGGTCAAACTGCTGGCATTGGTAGAACATCTGTGTCATGTCTTGAACCGCGCTCACGTCCCAATTGGACAAATCTTGGTCAAACGCGGTGCAGCCCTTGAACATTCTACTCATGTTGTTGACTCCGCTCACATCCCATGCACTGACGTCACTGTTGAAGTTGACTTTGTCCTTGAACAGCTCCGCCATGTAGTTGCACGCACTCACATCCCAATACGAAATGTGCCCATAGGTGCCTGTCGCAGCCACCGAATCGGCATACCACGCATTGACCGCCGCAAACAGGTTTGACTGAGACACCGCGGTCTTGGTGGTGAAGGTCAGTGTATCGCCATAGGACGTCCCTTCAACATTCGTTGCGTAAGCCGTGAAATAGTAGGCTGTTTCACCCGTCAATCCCGTCAACTCCAACACAATGGTGCTGTCGGCCGCCAGCGTTACCAAGCTGTCCGAAGCCCCTGATAGATCCGCTGAAGTACTCCACTTGAATCCTACCTCCGATGGAGCAGATGCGCCAAATTCAAACGACCCGTAAAGCGTTGCAGAAGCCGCAACAATCGCGGCCACTGAATCCGTGGAACTCGCAACCAACGTGTTGAAATCTAGCGTATTGCTCGAGCCTGTTCCAGCGGCATTCGCGGCATAGCCAGCGGCATAATACGCTTCGCCAGGGGACAGCGAGAACGCTGAACCGAGGGCAATGAAACTGCTGTCGGCTGAAGTGTAGGTGGTCGCCAAGGTATCCCCATCACTCAGATCAGCAGCGGTTCCCAACACGACGTAGGTCGAATCAGGGAGGGGCGCACCATGGTCCCCACCCAGATCCGTCACCGTCCCTTCCAGTTGCCCTGCCGTGGCATTCCACAGCACAGCAACCTCCGGAACCTCGGGATCCGTGACGAAGGAATCGGGTTGTTGAACGAAGGAGCGACCCGCCAAATTGCTGACATATCCCGTGTAGTAGTACTTCGTGTAACGGGTCAAATTCGTCAGCGAATGCCCAAAGGGATCGGCCGTGCTCGCGGACAAGGCACTGTCGCCATTAAAACTGTCCAATGTGAACTGTGTTGTATCCCACCAGAAGCCGACGCTGTCCGGCCCCTGTCCACCATTGTCGGTAAAACTCAACGAAAGATCGGCACTGTTCGCTCCGACATTCGAGGAGGAAATGCTCAACCCCGTTGCCAACTCTGGCAGCGTTGTAAATGACAACGTATCGCCGTGAGCAATGCCGTGTTGGTTCTCACCCCAAGCGGCATAGTAATAAGTTGTGTACCGAGCAAGTGCTGTTTTTTCGAAAGAAAATGAGCCTGTATCCACTGCAGAGGTGTCCAAGAACCCCTGGTAGTCACCGAAAGGCACGTGTATGGAGTCCGTGAGCGAAGAGTCCGTGCCGAACTTGAATCCCCAATGGTCTAGCGGCTGGCGGCCATCATCTGTGATGATGCCGAAGAGGGTAGCTAGTGCCGATTCGATATCTTCAGCTTGCAACGTTTCAACGGTCGGCGGAGAAATCGCCGCAGCTTCCAAAATGGCTGCGAAAATCACGTTGGCGTTCATCGGAGTAAATCGTTCAGGCACGGTCATGTCCAACCCGAGCTTTTCAAACATTTCGGTAAGCGTCGCACGAAGGGCACGGTCATCCAATCGCCGCATCGTTCTGGAGCCTTGGCGCCTCACCGGCACCACCTCGATTTCAGTCAAATCCAGCGCTGACTGAAGTGAATCGCACAACTCGCCGAGGCGAATGAAGTTGGTTTGCATGCGGCTCTTGCCAGGGGAAAATTGCTCTTTGACAAGCCCTTGGCTTTGAGCAGAGGCGAGCATGGCCATGCTGATCAAGCACGTTATGGCTATTCTCTGGTAGAACTGATTCATCCTTGTGAGTATTATGGGAATTTAGGGGGATTTCAGAGTGAACTCAATGAACTCGACCCTCGAGCTTTGACGACAAGACGGCAGATTCAATAGACGAAACGAAAATAACTGGCCACTGAGCAACAAGTCATCACCTCAAACATCACACACCTCACTTGACATGATGAATCCTCACCACTTCCCTCGTTCACCTACTTGCATCGCTCGCATTGGTTAAATACACGTGAAACAGCGGGTGCAATGTGATGTATATGTGATGTATATGTGATGTAGGTGATGCACATGTGATATCCAAGTTCTATGTCCATCCGTATGTTCGTTTCATGAAAACTACACGCAACCATGTGCTGGCTTCACTTGTCGTGGCATGTTGGATCGTTGCTTCCAACGTCGCCGCGCAGTCTGAGCGTGACAGCGCCATGTTGCGGCAGCGATGGAATGCGATCATAGGCGAGGGGTTTTCATTGAGCGAGGAATCCCTCGACAGCGCGGTCAACCGCTACGGACGGCTCATCTCCTCCCCTTCTAATAGCATCACAGACGGATTTGCGCTTACCCTAAGCTTGGACGAGTCCTACATCTTGTTGGCTGAGGCAACCGGAAGGCCGAGGGGGTTGTTTCCAGAAATCATTGAAAGCCAAACCGAAAAGGTCATTCTGCTCCCCGAACGCACGTTCATGATGGGTGCTGCCTATTACCAAAACAAGCAGTTCCCAAAGGCCACTGCTGCCTTCAAAGACGTCATCAATGCGCTCCCCGTCGGAGCGAAAGCACGGAATTTGGCCCACCTGAACCTCGCAGCAGCGCTCAATGAGCAGGGCCAAGTTCACGAGGCCATCGGACTGTTGAAAGGGTGGCTCAAAGAAGCCGAAGAACATGCGGTCAAATTGCCGGTGGGACTTGCTGAGCAGACCCGTGTCAATCTGGGGGGGCTTCAGGTGTCGAGCCGTGCGTACGATGATGCACTCGAGACATTGCAAGCCGTGGACACCACTCGGATTCCACCGTATTGGCAAGCCATCCTAGCAGCGAATGCGATGCTCGCTCACCACCAACTGCGGCAATTTGCAATACGGGATTCGGTCTGGCAGCATTCGCTGGTGTTCGATGCCCTTGCAATGATCCCAAATGAAGGATTTCAGGAGCTGGTGTTACACCAAATCCTGCTCAGCCGTGACTATTCCAAATTCAAAACATTCCTGGAGTACATTCACGAAAACGGCAGCCCTTTGTTAGATGCGAATGGGCGATATGCCGGTTTGCTTGAACCAGGAGCCGACGCCTCTGAGCATCTTCAGACCTTTGTGTGGTTCGCTGAACTCGCTGCCATGGAGGATTCTTTCCTACTGAAACTTGAAGAAGATGCGCGTATTCACGCCCCTGCTTTTGAGGCCATTCAAGAGAGTCTAGCGCGGCAATTAAACCGCAACAAGTGGTTGCATTGGATGTTGATTGCATTGGTGGGAAGCGCAGTCGTGGGCGGCGTGATCGCCTTCCGTATGAGGCGATCTGTGCAGCAACGCAAGAGCAAGGCCGTGGAGACGGTGATCAACTCGCCGCGGGTGCACAGGCCCATGAAACGGGAGGTGCCCATCACCGATCACGACATCCGCATCTTGGGAGAT
>JALQTD010000055.1 GCA_023264155.1 Flavobacteriales bacterium
CTTCGAGGCGATCGGCAAACGACTGAACGATGGCCTCGCTCCTCACTTCGGATCCGTCTTCCACCACCACCACCTCAAAGCCCGTGTCCGATTGCAGGCACAAGCTCTCAAGCAACTCCCGGATTTCTTCTGGCCGGTTGTAGAGGGGGATGATCAGGCTGAATTGCATGCACATGGAATTCGTGCGAAAATACGGGAGTTCGTTTGCGTCGGTGATGGGACGTGTTTTCTAGTTCTTCACTGGTGGTGAAACGATTCAAGCAGTCACACCCCCTCCAAACAAACCGGCTTCATCCGCCCCCCCCCTTAGTGCTGGATGACCAAAGGGATTGAGAAGTTTGAGCGATCATTCGCGAACAGGGCACGAACGAAGTACAGGCCATTCGGGAGCGACTGAACACCCAGTTGGATTGTGTTCACCCCCGGAACCAAGGCAATGGCTTGCGCAAGGGCTGTGCGGCCGTCGACGCCGACCACTTCGCAGCGCAACGTTTGGGGCCTCTGCACTTCGACCTGCAATGTCGCTGTGGCTGTTGTAGGGTTCGGGAACAGCTGGAGCGATGCCCGATCCGGCCCTGTCGGGACGGCTGAAGGGCCTGTGGGAAATTGAAAGTTCTGAGCAAATGGGGCGTCGGTGCCCGCTTTGGCTTCGCGCCACACGGCTACGACCTGGCCGCTGACGGGGGGCGTCAACTGCGTATCGGACTTGTTCGCACTGAATGTGGCCAGGGGCTCGGTCGTGTTTTCCCACAAGAAATCACCTTCGGCATCGAGCGCCACGAGGTGCAGTTCCGTGGGCGACACCCCATTGTCCATGCCGGATTCCATCAGAAACAGCGGCGCCCCGTTGAGCAGGTGCAGGTCGCTGGCGTGCACCCGCTCGGTGCCGATGGCGAACAGTTCCTTGCCGTTGTCCGTGAGTTGGCGGGCGCCGGTTTCGCTGTCGAAGCGCTGGATGCGCTCGCCGTTCTGGGTTTGGTTCGGATCCTTGTAGTTGCAAATGGACCAAACCACGCCCTCCCCCACCGCAATGCGCGTATTCATCTCGTAGTCCGTCTCATTCACGTCGAAATCAGCGCCGTTGATGCCCCACGGCAGGCTGCCATCCGGATCCACGCGCTGCAGGAACGAGTCGAACCGGAAGCCGGTGGCGGCTGCGTAGCCGAGGTAAGTGGCGTCGCCGATTTGGCCTGCGCTGTACTTGGTGTTCCAGGCCGTGGTTTTGTTCGACAGTTGCGTGGGAGCGGACCAAACCGGCTCGCCCGTAGCACCCGCATACCGCTGGGCCCAAAGGGTCGAGCTCACGCCGAAGTTGTAAGTGTGGAACATCAATTCCACGTCGCCGTTGGAGAGTTCGAAGAGTTCGGCGGGGGCGGTTTTGCTCGAACCGCTGATGACCGGCTGGGCAGTAGGCCACAGGGTTCCGCCTGAAGCATCGAATTTCTGCACGAAGGCGTTCGGCACATTCAACCACGAAACCACCGCTTCGCCCGTGGACAGCGGCAAAATCACGATGCCGTAGCCTGTCGCAAAGGTCACGCCCGCCGGGTCCCACAGGTGATTGCCCTGTGCGTCCAACTTGAATACGTGGCCCAACTCGCCGTCCGTCGCCGTCACCCCGATGTAAAGGTTGTCGTCCGCATCCAACACCGCCGTCCCCATCACCGTGTAGGTGCTCATGCTGATCGCGTCACTGACCAGCATGCCATCCACGCCCCATTGCGCCACCCCGTTCGCGTCCAACCGCTGCATCCGCAATTCCAAATTCGTCGGTGCGCCGACCTCCTTCCAAAAAACCACCACCGTGGAGCCATCGGAAGCACCCAGCGTCTTCAAAATCGACAAGGCGCTCGTACCCGCTTGGGTGTTCACGTCCAATTCCGTGGTCCATTGTGCGGTAATCACCAGCGCCCAGCTCGTGAAAACCCAAGTCAAAATCCATTTCATGTGCCGCGCAAGTTAGGCCGATTGATGCACCAAGTTTCCGGTCGGACCCGAATTCCGCGCCCCTGACGACCAAAAAAGCCCGTCATACCCGTCCAAAAGACGCTTGAAAACCGCGTGAGGAGGCTGAATATATGTGACACCCCTTCATCTACCCCGCACTCAACAAGCATCCAAATAACTTTCAATCAACCACTTAAACCGAATCACATATCCTGAAACGCTCTAACATCAACCAACAACGTCTCACAGCCGCCCCCACCGCCTTCAAAGCGCTCCGTACACCATGGTAACTTTAATCCTCGACTAAATTATCATTTTCAGCGATGAAACACGCATTTACAATCTTCACCCTCGCACTGGCCGCTGCAACAAGCTTCACAGCCACCGCACAGGTGACCCCACCGACCGGGTTGCACGATTCCGTCCCCTATCAAGGCGACGAGATTCTCATCAACCCCGTGACCTTGGAAGTCATTCCCGAGGAGTCCAAAACCCTCATGGAATGCGACTGGGTGACGTTGATGGGCATGGTCCGGGATTTGGAAACGCGGATCGCCACCGCCCTTGAGGTGGACACCGTGCTTGGGAGCTATGCCATTTCGGAGCAGCTGGACGAGCGGGTGTGGATGCGGTTCGATTGCTATGTGCTGCGGGATTCCGTGATTTCCTTGCAGGTGCAGCTCGACGATGCCTTGGCCAGCGAACCGGTGGTCGAGACGCGCTCCATCCTTTCGGTGGCGCAGACCTGGGCCAACCTGCGGGGGGCGGTCACCGAAGACGGCAACGCCGTTTTGCAGCTGTGGGGCTTCAAATTCGGAACCGACTCCACGCTGAGCGATTCGATTGTGGTGCCGTTTGGCGATTACGCGAACTTCCTGGACACCTCCGCCGCGGACACGGGCAGCTTTGTGTACGAAATGGGAGAATTGTCCCGTTACACCCAGTACTTCTATGCGGCCTTCGGGGCAAACGAGGAGGGCCCAGGGTATGGCGACACCTTGTCGTTCACCACGTTGCCGGATTTGGCCTCGGGATTGACGTTGGATACCGCCGACGTGGGGGCAAACTCCGCCAAGCTCGAGCTGAGCATCGAGGATGCCGGTGGACAAGGGCCGGACACGGTGCGGTTCTATTACTCGGCAGAAACGTTCATCGCGAGCGCATTTGCGGGGGACAGCTTGGCGTCGGATTCGACGGGGGGCACGGAGCACACGGTGGTGCTTTCCGGTTTGACCCGTTTCACGGACTACTATTTCAATGCGATGGTCGAGAACCTCGCGGGCCGGGCGTATGCGGATGAGAACTTCCTGTTCAAGACGCTTCCGGATTTGGCCACGCTTGAGCTGCCGACTTACAGCAACGACAGCCTTTTTGCGACGATTACGGACAATGGAGGCCAAACCCCGACTTCCTACGCCCTGCGGTTCTCCGGTCAAGCCGACATGTCGGACAGCACCCTCTTGACCACCACCCTGACCGCTGAGGGCCTTGAAGCCGCTGCGCCCACCCTCGAAATCGGCACAAAGTACTACGTGCAAGCCGTCACGGAGAACAACGCCGGCTCCACCGAGTCGGGCATCCTGTACTTCGCCACGCCGCCGACCGTTACGAGCGATGAAGCCGTCAGCATCCCGGTCGACAGCATGGCCACCATCACCGGTTCGGCTGTCTTCAGCACGGCCATTCCCACCGAGGTCGGTGTGAAGTGGGGCACGGATCCGACCCTGGCCACAGCGGACACCACACACGGCACCCTCGACACCACCCAGTCGAACCTGATCAGCGCCACCATCGGTAGCCTGACCGCTGGCACCACCTACTACTACCGGGTGTATGCCACCAACGATGGCGGCACCGTCTACGGCGGCATCTACTCATTCTGCGCGGGCGCATGCTACAACCCGGAAATGGATGGGTACACGTACGATGCCGTGCGCATCGGTTGCGATTGCTGGTTCGCCGAAAACCTGCAAACCACGGAATTCCTGAACGGGGATGCGATTACAGAAACCATGAATTCGGTGGTCCTCACGGCGCTCACCACGCCTGGAACCTTCGTGCCTGGGCTTCCCGAAATCAATCCGACCGAAATCGACAGCAGCTACCTGAACCGTTCCGGTCGGCTGTACAACGCATATGCCATGGCGGATGAGCGCAAGATGTGCCCATCGGGTTGGCACGTCCCCTCGGAAACGGATTGGGACGACCTTTCAAGCGCAGCAGTTGCCGCGTCCGGTGTGCCCATTCCGGTCGGCGAGACGTTGGTCGGTAAGTTCCTGAAAGCCGACGATGAAGGGGAATACACGTGGAATGGTGAGGATTTGATTGGCTTCAATGCGTTGCCAGGCGGGTTTGTGTTCTACTTCAACGGCAACTTCAACGCACGCGAAACCGCTGCACGGTGGTGGAGTTCAACCCCGAGCAGTTCGGGTACACAATACGAAGGCTTCCAGGTGGAGAGCACGTACTACATCCCTGGTCAAGACCCGCTGCATAATTTTGGCACGGAGCTCAACATGGGGGCGAGCATCCGCTGCCTCGCTGACGACTTGAACAGCGTGCCGACCGTGTTGACGCAGGCCGCGACCGACGCCGACTCGATGTCGGTGACGCTGCACGGAGAGCTGTTGTTCGGAGGATGGGGTGCGTCGTATGCGGACACGCTGGATTTGGACTCCATCGGATTCATTTGGTCCAAAAATGCAGACCTCTCCGATGCGCAGGACACGTTGATCACCGCCACGGCTGACAGCACCTTCGCCATCGCCCTGGCGGAACTCGACCACTACACGACCTACTACTACGCTTTCCAAGCCGTGAACGAAAACGGCACGGGATCCGGGGAAGTGCATACATTCCAAACCGCGGCCAAGGTGCCGACGCTCGACTTGCCGGTCTTCACCACGGGCGTGAACAACGCGAAAATCCACATCAGCGACTTCGGCGGACCGGAAGCCGACACGATTCCGACCACCATCTACTGGGGCACGGACCCCACCTTGGTCACGGCATCCGACGTCGATGTGGTAATGTCCCTGCCGGACAGCTCGTTCACGGCCAACTTGCCGGGACTCGATGCGGGTGCTGACTACTACGTGCGTGGGGCGGCCACGAATGAGGCGGGCACGGGCCGCAGCGCCATCTTGCGGTTCGCCACAGCGCTCGACGTGATGACCATCAACGGCGTGCAACACCCGACGGACACCACCGCTACGTTGACCGGTGCCATCGGCTACACCACGGATTACGCAGCGCCGGATTCCGTCGGTTTCCGCATCAGCACCTACAAGGACTTCGAGGAATACACCGATACGTTGGTCGCGGTGGGCGACATCCTGGCCGCCGACACCACGTTTACGATGAACTTGAACTTCACGTTTGGCCAAACGTATTACTACAAAGCACTCGGCACGAGCATTGCTGGGCGGTTTGTCGGGGATCCGTGGTACTTCTGCGCCGGCAAATGCCCCGACACCTTCTCCACGGATGCGCACACCTATGCCGTGACCCGGATCGGCTGCGATTGCTACTTCGCCGAAAACTTGCGCGAAGTGGTGACGACCACGGGGGATTCCCTTCCCATGTACCCGTTGGTCACGAACGATGACGAGGATTTTTGGGATGATTTGGAAGTGGTTGCTGCCGTCCAACAAGCGGACTCGCTCCTCGACCGTGGCATTTTCTACCACCGGTTCAGTGCGGCCAATGCGTACTATTCGCCCCGCATGGAGGTTTGTCCTCCGGGCTGGCATACCCTGCGCAACTTCGAAATCAGCTACGAAACGAACGGCATCAACGACTTCTATCGCGATGCAGGTTACACCACATCAGCAACCCGACCCAAAGTTTCCAGCGACTGGCGTTCGAACCAGCTCGGCGACCTGGTGTCGAGCGATTGGGCCGGCAACAACACCACCGGTTTCAATGCGCTCGCGACAGGCCTTCTCAAATCGTATGGCGATTACGATTACTTGGGAACGCGGTCCCACCACCTGGTCCAAAGCAACAGTGCCCTCAAGGTTTGGAGGGTCCTCACGGATGATCAAGGCGTGATCGACGCACCGTATTCGGCTGCCTACCCGATCCGCTGTGTACAGGACCGGGGCGTGACCTTGCCTTCGGTCTACCCGATGGCTGCAACGGACATCACCACGTCTTCAGCGACCCTCAACGGCATTTTCACCCACGGCGGTTGGCTGGATCCCTTCGAAGAAGCGGAGGTCATCGACGGCGGATTTGTGCTCGCGAAAGATCCCGTAGCGCTGTACCTCTGGTTGGGCGTGCAGGCGAATGACCCCGATGATTTGGGGCTCGACAGCCTGTCGTTCGCGGATGTTTTGGCCCACGAATCGATTGAAGGCTGGATGTTTGACGAGGTGATGGATGATTTGGACAACCTCATGGAAGAAACCCCATCCTACCCGGCGGGTGATTTCAATACGTGGGCAACCTACCACCCGGTGGCTTCCTTCACGGATACGATGACCTTGAACGTCACGGGGCTCGAACAGGACTCGATCTACTACTTCTTGCCCATTGTTCGGAATGCGGAAGGGTATTCGTTCACGGACGACTTCTCCGGAAACTTCCGCCTGAACGCGGCGCAATTCACGGCGAACTTGCCCCATGCTCCCATCGTGGAAACCCAAACCATCTCCACGCTCCAAGGTGCCAACTTGAAGGTGAAGGCGAGCATCGGAGGGGACCTGTTGAGCCGAGGCAATTTGACCATTGATTCGTTGGGCGTTCTGGTGGGGCGGCGAGCTGATTTGGACAGCGCAACCCAGATCACGCAGTACAACGAGGTGAATCAATTGGTGTTCAACATCAACCAAGAGGCGGTGACCGAATGGACCTTCACGGTGGGCAATAACGAAAACACCATCGCCAGTGAGGACCTCGAGAATGGCACCACGTACTACTACACTTCGTTTGCGGCGAACGCCCAGGGCCTGTCCACCGGGGACACGCTCATGCACTACCAGGCCATCGGGTTCCAACCCGGCCAGGCTACGGTGGGCGACAGCAGCGCTACGTTGACGGGGCGCTTGTTCTACAACGACAACCCGCCGGCTTCGGCGATGCTGTACTGGAGCACTTCCGAAAACATGACTTGGCCGGATTCGAGTGCCGTCACCTTGCTGCCGGACACGACGTTTACAAGCCAAATCACGTATCCCGAAGCGCTCGAATTGGGCAGCACCCTCTACTACCAAGTGGCCGTTACGAATGACCACGGCACCTTCAATTCAGTCGTCAACTCGTTCTGCACGGGCGCCTGCCCGTCGGTCACCTTCGACGGCTTCGAATACGAGACGATCAAATACGGTTGCGACTGCTGGTTCACGGACAACTTGCGCACCACCATCTTCAGCAACGGCGACACCATCGGCACGGACTTGGCGGCTGACGCACCGGCCCAAGTCGATTCCCTCGGTGTGGACCCGTACGGCCGTTACTACAACACGTACGCCGTCAACGCGGAGCATTCGGTTTGTCCTTACGGTACCCACGTGGCCGACCGGGACGATTGGGACGATTTGAAAGACTGGTTTGGCGGCAGCGACAACTGCGGCCCCAACATCATGTTGGACGGACACAACACGAGCGGATTCAGTGTTCCTCGAGCGGGGAACTTGGATGGCGCAGATTTCACCGTCAGCGGGCGACAAGTGGCAAAGTTCATGCGGCGCGACACAGCGAAGTACAACCTTGATTTGAATCCCTACTACGCCGCCGCGGAGCTGCCATCATTCACCCAATACAACAACCTTTACATGCAGTATGCGCAGGACAGGCGCAAGGCGTACACGGTCCGTTGTGTGGTCGATGACGCGGATGCTTTGCCAGAAGTCACGACGGGAGCGCCGTCCGTGTACACCCTGGACACTGCTGTGGTGAGCGGCACGATCAACCGCCAGGGCGTGTTGCGCGAGGTCACGGGTGCCGGCATCTTGTTCGGCACGGACGCGGCCTTGACGAACCCCACGGAGTTGCCTGCGGACACGCTCGATGGCACGTTCGTCGTGGGCTTCCCGTTGGTTGATGTTACCGAAGGCGACACGCTGTACTACGCTGCGTATGCCGAAACGGTGACGGGCCGTGCGGTGGGTGCCACGGTGCCGTTGGCTCCGATGGATTGCGAATCGCCCGAGCTGGATCAATACACGTATGCCGTGGTCCAAATCCAAGGCCAGTGTTGGTTTGCCGAAAACCTCCGCAGCGAGGTCTACAACAACGGCGACTCCATCCCCGGCAGCCTGGACGATTCCGCGTGGATGTCTACCCTTGTGGGCGCCCAATCCCTCTATGGCGATAGCATAGAATCATTGAACATTTACGGTCGCCTCTACAACGGGCGGGCTGTCTACACCGGCAACCTCTGCCCCACCGGGTGGCACGTACCGACATTCTCGGATGTAAGTGATTTGGGCAATGCCTTCAATGGTTTGGGCAATGCTGGGGCGAAGCTGAAAGCTGCTGAAACCGATAGCACGAGCTGGGATGGAGACAACCAGAGCGGGTTGACGGTGGTGCCGGCGGGCCGGCGTGACGCGGACGGCACTTACGGTTATGGAGGGGAAAATGGATACCAGTGGACTTCCGATTTCCAAGCGGATACCACCGGTACAAACTGGTACCTCCGCACCGGTTTCGATTTCGTGAGCAACTCGGCATCGATTGACCCCAACACCGGCTATTCCGTTCGTTGTTTGCGGGATACCATGCGGTTGCCGGAAGTGACGACGCTGCCAGCTGATCGCCGCTTCGAAGCCGGTGGCTTCTTGAACGGGGTGGTGAACTTCGACGGATGGTCTGACGTCACCGAGACGGGATTTGTTTGGTCCTTGGACTCCACGATGGGCGAACCTTCCACCATTGCACTCGGCGCGCCCGTCGGGGAATTTGAACACGAGATCAACGCCTTCAACCTCGGGGACACCATCTACTTCACGGCGTATGCCACGAATGCCATCGGCACCGCTTACGGCGATACGCTGCGGCTGGGAACGACGGATTGCGTCTCTCCCACGCTGGATGGCTACTCGTACGATGTGGTGGAGCTTGCTGGGGAATGCTGGTTTGCTGAAAACCTCCGGACGGAGTTGTACCAAAACGGAGACAGCATCCTCAATTTCACCGCTCCCAACAATTGGGCGAGCAGCACGGATGGCGGCCAAGGCATATACGACGGGGATTCCACCCTTTACGCGAACTACGGCCGGCTGTACAATTGGTATGCCGCAGGAGACGAACGGAACATTTGTCCAACCGGATGGGAAGTTCCCTCTTCATTCCAATACCGGGACCTGCTCGTCACGCTGGGCCAGGCGGAGTATCAACCCGTAGGCACATATCTGAAAGCAGCCGCAACCGATTCCCCCGCATGGAATGGGTCCAATTCCACTGGGTTCAGTGCGGCGCCAGCAGGGATTTACCTTCCCATGTATCCACTATTCAGTGGTGAAGGAGATGCAACGAGGTTCTGGGCTTCCAATCATTATTCGAACCCTGAAAGCCTCGGCGGAGACGCACTCGAACTGGATGGAGGAACATCTGCTTCCTTGGCAGCCAACAATGATTCTAAATGGGCATTGAGCGTAAGGTGCATCAAGGAGTCGGCGGACTCCCTCGCGACCGTGGTGACCCTGGCGGAGCCCGGGATTACGGATACGCTCCTGACCATGCAGGGCAAATTGCTCAGCACGGGCGGCGGCAACATGCTTCAGTTCAAAATCCAGTGGGGAACCTCTCCCGATCTCGCTGGGGCGTCCGCCGTTGACGCAACGTACAATGCGGAAGACAGCACGTTCACCCTTGGACGCGTGTCTTTCGATCCTTCCACCACGTACTACTATTCGGCCCTTGCCATCTCATCGCAAGGGTATGCCTTCGGGGACACGCTCAGCTTCACCACGCTGGAACCGGCCTGTGGAAATGACGTGACATACAACGGCTATGACTACGCCACCGTTCTCATCGGAAACGATTGCTGGTTCGCAGAGAACCTGCGCACCGATCAATACAACGACGGCGTCAGCATTCCGGGCAACCTGACTGACGAGGAATGGTTGGCAACAACCGAGGGAGCGCAAGCCGTTAACCCCAGTACAACGACGTTCCTTACGACATATGGCAGGCTTTATAATGGCTATGCCGTGAGCACTGGAAAGCTTTGTCCTACGGGCTGGCGTGTACCGACCCGTTCAGAAAACTATGGCCTCATCTCCGGGATGAGTTTGGGGACCGATGCGAGTGGATGGGATGTTTATGGACTCGTTGCTGCCGGATTCCGGTATGGTTATTGGAACGGCTCATTTATTCCAGTGGGCATCAGCGGACGGTGGTGGTCTTCGGAGGTGAATCGCTACCTGCTTTACGCTGTGGAAAACTCCTCAATTGAAGTGATGTCAACGAGCACTCCAACTGAAGGGTTTAGCGTTCGGTGCATACGAGACTGAGCAACTCCGAAGAGAAAATGAATTGACGAAAGGCCCCTCAGCAACCGCTGGGGGGCTTTTCCGTTTGTAGGGTTCTGCCGAAATCACCCTCCAAGCCCGCCCAAGAATTGGTGACTGATTTACGAGGAGAAACGCTGGTAGTCGGCAGCCGTGACCATTTCACAAGGGAAACTTAACATTGCAATATTGCTATGACGTCATAAGTTTGCGGCTATGGGAACGACGCGAACTGAATTGTACACGAACCGGCACAACGCCTTGGCGCAGCCGTTGAAAGCGCTCGCGCACCCTGCGCGATTGGCCATCGTGGAGCACCTGCTCGCCCAAACCGACTGCATCAACGCGAACTTCGTCGAGTTGACTGGGCTGGCGCAGCCGACCATCACGCGGCACTTGGCGGTGTTGGTGGAAGCGGGTTTGGTCTCCTCATCCAGCCGGGAGGGCAAAACGGTCTACTGCATCGCACCCGGCGCGTGGCAAGCCCTCGACGGATCCCTCGGAACGCTCATCACCTTGGCGGCCAACCGACCGGTCGCCTGCACCCCCGACGCCTCATGTTGTTGAACCTCATCCTCCTTGCAGCCATGACGTTGCCCTTGAAAGCTGACCTCAACGCCACGATCGAGCGCCTCGCTGCGGCCGCCGTGGACTACCCGCAAACCGCCGATCCTGAACGGCTGGCCGAGTTGAACGCCCTCGCGGAGTGGATCGCCGAACAGCCGGCGGAAACGCCGACCGAGCTGATTTTCATCTGCACGCACAACAGCCGGCGGAGCCACATGGGCCAAATCTGGGCGCAAGCCGCAGCCTACCACCACGGACTCGACGACGTCCGCACCTACTCCGGCGGCACTGAGGCAACGGCCTTCAACCCTCGGGCCGTGCGTGCCCTGCGCGACCTCGGGGTCGGCATCCACACGCCGGAACCCGGCGCTGCCAACCCGACCTACCAAGTTCACCTGCAACCCGAGCAGCCGGCGACCGCCGCTTGGAGCAAGGTGTACAGCGACCCCGAAAACCCGCAGCGCGGATTTGCCGCCGTCATGACGTGCAGCAGCGCCGACGAAGCCTGCCCGCTCGTCTTCGGATCGGACAGCCGGTTCGCCATTCCCTACGTGGACCCCAAAGCCGCAGACGGCACCGCGGCTGAAGCCACCACGTACCGCGAACGCGCTGAACAAATCGGCACGGAAATGTTCTACGTCATGGCGCGGGCTGCCGCGGCGCGCAACCGGTGAGCCGACCGCCCTCGGGCGGCGTATAGTTTGGTAAATTGGTATCGGTTTGCTAAATTGCTATATCCAACACCGATTCGAGCATGCCCGAAGCCATTGTTTGCCCCAAATGCCAAAGCCCTGAATGCACGAAAAGCGGCGTCATCAAAGGGAAACAACGGTTCAAGTGCAAGCGGTGCAACTACCACTTCACGGTGCAGAAAATCGGGAAGCAGATCGATGACTACTACGTCACGAAGGCGCTGCAGCTGTACGTCGAAGGGGTGAGCTACCGGGAGATTGAACGGCTTTTGGGCATCTCCCACGTGAGCGTCATGAACTGGGTCAAGGCTTATGGTGTCAAGCGCCCCATCCACAACGGGCATTACCGCCCCACCTACAAGATCCTGACCTTTGAGGAATTGCAGCGCTTCATCGCCTCGAAGGACAACCTCGCAGGAGCGGGCATGCTCGTCACCGAGATCGGCGACAAGTTCATGCTCATCAAATGGGAGCGGTTCCGGTCTTGACGCCACCGGGCACCGGCCCTAGCTATACTCGTTTTGCATAGATATATACCGTGTTAGGTGGACACGGATTGAATTCCCCACTTTGGCGGTGCCGCTCCGAATTCGGAAGGCGATACACCAAAGTGAATGAAAACAAAACTCTTAGCCCTGTGCGCGCTCGTCCTTGCGGCCACCGCAACCCAAGCGCAGCAAAACGCCGCTCCGTATGGATCGGGATTGAAGGTGAGCCTCAACGATGAGGGGAGCCAGTACTTTCGACTGATTACGTGGCACCAAGCCTGGCTGCAAGCCAACCTCGAAGACCCCGGACTGATTACGCCGTCCCTGCGGCGGTCGCGGCTGCTGATGTTCGCGCAGATCAGCGACCGGTTTTTGATCCTGACGCATTTTGGCCTGAACAGCTTGACGCCGGCAAAAATGGACCCCACCGGGCAGAGCTCCGCGGCGCAACTCTTCATGCACGACGCGTGGTGCGAATGGAAAGTGAACGACAAGCTGTACGTCGGATCCGGCCTGCACTACTGGAACGGCATCAGCCGCCTCAACAACCAGAGCACGCTGAACATGCTGCCGCTCGACAACTCGCGGCATGCGTGGGCGACCATCGGCACGAGCGACCAATTCGCCCGGCACATGGGCGTTTACGCGAAGGGCAAGCTCGGCAAGCTGGACTACCGGTTCGCTTGGAACTCGCCGATTGTGAACTCGCTGGACGCGAATGCTGGCGTGGCGGCTACGGCGGACCGGGCGACGTACACCGGCCGGCGCGACTTGGGCGCGGATGCGGCGAACATCTTCGCGGGGTATGTGAACTACCAGTTTTGGGACCAGGAGAGCAACAAGTTGCCGTATTTCGTGGGC
>JALQTD010000056.1 GCA_023264155.1 Flavobacteriales bacterium
TAGAAATCCTGTGGCTCCAATTCCTTGGGCATGGCGGCAAATTTACCCGATTTCAACCGACGCCTAGGCCAAAATGTTCACGCCCGCCGCACCTTTGCACCATGTTGGACGAGCGCGTACACTGGGAACCGGCGGAGCGGGCGGGGGTGGAAGTCACCGTTCGGCGGTTCGATCGGGTGGGCGGCAACAAGCGGTTCAAGCTGGCGCTCAACCTCGAGCGGGCGTTGGCCCTGCCGGCCCGGGCGCTGCTGACCTTCGGCGGTCCGTGGTCGAATCACTTGCACGCCACGGCGCTGGCGGGGCAGGCCGCTGGGGTGCGGACGATCGGCGTGGTGCGCGGCGGGGAGGTGGAGACGCCGACGATGCGGGATTGCCGGGAGGCCGGGATGGAGCTGGTGTGCGTGAGCCGGGCCGAGTACGCCGAGCGCGGGGAGGAGGCGTACCTCGCGGGGTTGCGCGACCGGTTCGGGCGGCCGTGGGTCGTGCCGGAGGGGGGCGCGAACGTGCTGGGGTTGCAGGGGTGCCAGGGGATGATCGAGCCGGGGGAGCGGTGGGATGCGGTGGTGGTGGCCGTGGGGACGGGGACGACGTTGGGCGGGCTGGCGCTGCGGACGGGCGGGTCGGTGCCGCTGGTGGGAGTGAGCGCGTTGAAGGGGGTGGACCACATGCCGGCGGTGGCGCGGCTGCTCGAGTGGGCCATCGGCGACGCGGAGTGGGCCGCCGAGTTGCTCGAGCCGGTCACGTGGTGGACGGATGCGCACGCCGGCGGCTTCGGGAAGCTCGATGAGCGGGTGCGCGCGGATTGGCGCGAATGGGAAGGCCAAACCCACATTCCCCTCGACCGGATTTACACCGCGAAACTCATCTCGCGCCTCCGCGCCGAATTGGCCCGTCCGCCGGCGCATCGCCACCCCGGAATGCGACCGGGCTCCCGCATTTGCGTCCTCCACACCGGGGGGTTGCAAGGGAACCGGTCGATGGGGGGCGAATGAGGGCGGCGGCGGTGTAAATTTGGCCTGCAAACCACCGCGCCTCCACAGCCCCCACATGAGCGATTTCCTCCAACACGAATGCGGCATCGCGCTGCTTCGCCTCAAGAAGCCCCTGCAGCATTACATCGACAAATACGGGACCGCCTTCTACGGCCTCAACAAGATGTACCTGCTGATGGAAAAGCAGCACAACCGCGGGCAAGACGGCGCTGGACTCGCGAACATCAAGCTCGACGTCGAGCCCGGCCACCGCTACATCAGCCGCGTCCGGAGCGTCGATTCCCGGCCCATCCAGGACATCTTCCAACGGGTCATGACGCGGTTCGAAGGCCTTTCCAGCGAGCAACTGCACGACGCGGCCGCCCTCCAACGCGACTTCGCCTTCACCGGCGAGGTCTTCCTGGCCCACCTGCGCTACGGCACCTTCGGCAAGAACGAAGTCGAAAACTGCCACCCCTTCTTGCGTCAGAACAACTGGCGGACGCGGAACTTGGTCGTGGCGGGCAACTTCAACATGACGAACACCGACGAACTGTTCGCCAAGCTCGTGGCCCTCGGCCAGCACCCGAAGGAAATGGCGGACACCGTCACGGTCCTCGAGCGCATCGGGCATTTCCTCGACGAGGAGAACCAGCGGTTGTACGACACATTCAAGGAGCAGGGCTTGGAGAAGTGGGAAATTTCGCCGCGGATTGGGGAGGCACTGGACTTGGAGCACGTGCTGACGCGGGCGGCGAATTCGCTCGATGGCGGGTACGTGATGTGCGGGATGGTGGGGCATGGCGACGCGTTTGTGATGCGCGACCCCAATGGCATCCGCCCGGCGTTTTGGTACGAGGACGACGAAGTGGTCGTGGTGGCGAGCGAGCGGCCAGTGATCCAAACCGCGTTCAACGTGCCGACCGACGCCGTCACCGAACTCGCCCCCGGCCACGCCCTGATCGTCAAGCGCAACGGCGAGTCGTCGTGCGTGCGCGTTCGGCCTGAAGCCCCGCGCACGGCCTGCAGTTTCGAGCGGATTTACTTCAGCCGGGGGAACGACCGCGACATCTACGAAGAGCGCAAAGAACTCGGGCGGCTCATCGTGCCGAAGGTCATGGAAGCGGTCGAACACGACCTCGACCACACGGTTACGAGCTTCATTCCCAACACCGCCGAGGTCAGTTTTTACGGGCTGATCAAGGGGTTGGAGGATTACTTGAACCAGTCGAAAATCGCCCGCATCCTCGGACTTGGGGACGGCGCCGATGCCGACGAAGTGCGTTCAATCCTGACTGAACGTCCTCGCATTGAGAAGATTGCCATCAAGGACGCGAAGCTGCGCACCTTCATCACGGAGGACAAGAGCCGCGACGACCTCGTGGCCCACGTCTACGACATCACCTACGGCACGGTCGAACCCGGGGTGGACAACCTCGTGGTGATCGACGACAGCATCGTGCGCGGGACGACGCTCAAACGCTCCATCCTGCGCATCCTCGACCGGCTCGAGCCCAAGCGCATCGTCGTGGTGTCGAGCGCCCCGCAGATCCGCTACCCCGATTGCTACGGCATCGACATGGCGAAGTTGGGCGACTTCATTGCCTTCCAGGCGGCGGTGGCGCTGATTCGCGAACGGGGGTTGGACCACATTTTGGACGAGACCTATGCGCGCTGCAAAGCCCAAATCGCGCTGCCAAAAGAGGAGAACACGAACCAAGTCAAGGCCATTTACGCCCCGTTCACCGAAGCAGAAATCAGCGACAAGGTGTCCGAACTGCTCACGCCTGAAGGCATGAAGGCCGAGGTGAAGATCATCTTCCAGCCGCTGGCGAACTTGCACAAGGCCTGCCCTTCGCACACGGGCGACTGGTACTTCTCGGGCGACTTCCCCACGCCCGGCGGGCACAAGGTGGTGAACCGGGCGTTCGTGTACTACATGGAGGGGCGGAGCGAGCGGGCGTATTGATTTTCATGGCCGCAGGGCCGACCTTTGTGCTTTCGGGCAATGATCCCGGGTTCACTTTCAATTGAATGTACCCATGGACTTGAATCCATTGCGCGATGCTGCGGGGGCGGCGGCGAGCCCCATTTTGCCGAAGGGCGTCAAAAACTACCTCATCGACATCGACGGCACCATCACCGAGGATGTGCCGAATGAAGAGCCGGAACGGATGGCCACGTGCTTGCCGTATGACGGGGCGGTGGAAACGCTGAACCGGTGGCACGACGAGGGCCACATCATCACGTTTTTCACCTCACGCACGGAGGCGCACCGGGAAGTGACGGAAGCTTGGCTCGCGGAGCACGGATTTCGCTACCACGGACTGCTCATGGGCAAACCGCGGGGAGGGAACTACCATTGGATCGACAACCACATCGTGCGGGGCACCCGGTATGAAGGCAAGTGGGACGACTTGGTGAAAGTCGAGCGGACCATCGAGGTGTTTCCGGGTGGTGGCGATCACTGAACGAGGAGGCGCTGGGTCGAACCGGCGCCCTCGATGAAGTACAGGCCCGGCGCCCAACCGTCAGTGGACACCACCGTGAAGGCGCTGCGAAAAGCCGACTGCGGGCGCGCGATGATGCGGCCGCTGGCATCCCGGACCGTGAGGGCAGCCGGGGCATGAGCGGCGGCGATGGTAAGGGGTTGGCCGGACTGGACTGGATTCGGATAGGCAGCAAGCGACGAGGTTTCGGGCGCGGCGACATCTAGGGTGATGCTGCTGGTCCAGAGGGACAGGGTGGTGGTTTGGGGGGCGGTGCCGGTGATTTGGTCCTCCGACACAATCGTGATGGCACCGAAAATCGGCATGGGCCACTCGGGCACGAACAAGTAGTCGCCCGCTTGATCGAGGTAAAAATTCCCCAACACCGTCGAGTCCACGATGCTTTCCTCCACGTGAACGAGGTAGGCCTCTCCGAAGGTCAAACCGCCCGGTAGCGCCACCGAACCGGTCGCCTCACAGCTCGCCTGCGACGTACCTGAACGGTTCACTGTGACGCCCGTGGCTTCGTAGCTCGCTGCGAACGTGTCGGAAATGGCATCGCCGAGCTCCAACGGGTAAGTCAACGTGGTTTGCGGGTTGCTGTATTGGATGATGATGTCGCCTTGCACCCCGCCGTGGTAGGTCATCGAATCCATGGACTGGTAGTAGAGTTTCACCCCCGCTTCGTCCAGTTCCCATTCGGCGAAGGGGAAGGTTTTCCCATAGAACGAGGCGGAGGCGTCCGTGAACACTTGCTGGAACGTTTGTTGGGGGGTCAGCGAGGAGAAGTCCCAAACCTGTCCCCCTCCAGACCCCTCGAGCGCAGTCCATGCCCCGATGGCCCGGTTGTGCGTATGGCCCGCGGGCGACGGGGGCGAGACCAATTGTGCGCTCAGCGTGAGCGATGCGGTAACGAAGGCAAGGGCGAGGAAGGAACGCGTCATGGGGTTTCGTTTTTGTTCAGGATGACAAGTGCACCGATCACGCCGGGCACCCAACCGGCTAGCGTGAGCAGGCTGACGATGATGACGGAACCGCACCCCCGATCAAGGACGGCGAGGGGCGGCAGCAAGATGGCGAGGATGACGCGGGGCAAGGACATGGTTCGAATTTACTGACGTGGAAATAAAAAAGGCCGCTCGAAAGCGACCTTTTCAGTACCCGGAGTGGGAATCGAACCCACACTCCTTGCGGAACACGAGTTTGAGTCGTGCGCGTCTACCAATTCCGCCATCCGGGCGATGGCTCCGTTCACGTGCTGCGAACGGAGGACAAAAATACAACAAGGAGCGTTGCAATCCGCAACGAAACATTCACGTTCTTCGCGCCGCGAATTCATCGCAGGGGGTACAGACGGAGAGCTGACGGCTTAAATGTTTGGCCTACAAAAGTTTAGAGATTCAATACAGCCTGAAAATTTTCATGTCAGCTATCCGAAATGTTGCCATCATCGCCCACGTCGACCATGGCAAGACCACTTTGATGGACAAAATCATCCACGCTTGTGAAGCCGTGGACACCCGAAAAGACACGGGCGAGCTGATCCTCGACAACAACGACCTCGAGCGCGAGCGCGGAATCACCATCCTCGCGAAGAACGTGGCGGCGACTTGGAAAGACTCGAAGATCAACCTCATCGACACCCCGGGTCACGCGGATTTCGGCGGGGAAGTCGAGCGGGTGTTGAAGATGGCCGACGCGGTGTTGTTGCTGGTCGATGCCTTCGAAGGAGCCATGCCACAGACCCGCTTCGTGTTGGGCAAGGCCATCGAACTTGGGTTGAAGCCGCTCGTGGTGGTGAACAAGGTGGACAAGGAGAACTGCACGCCGGACGTGGTGCAGGAGCAAGTGTTCGACCTGATGTTCAACTTGGGGGCAACGGAGGAGCAGCTGGATTTCCCGACCATTTACGGATCGGCAAAGCAAGGGTGGATGGGTCCCGATTGGCAGAACCCGACCACCGACATCCATTACTTGCTCGACACCATCTTGGAGCACGTGCCAGAAACGCCATACGTGGAAGGGACGCCCCAGCTGCAGATCACGTCGCTCGACTATTCCCGGTACACGGGCCGGATCGCGATCGGGCGGTTGTACCGCGGCGATTTGCACGCGAACAAGGACTACACGCTGTGCACCGTGGACGGCAATCGGAAGGTAAGGGCGAAGGAGCTGTTCGTTTTCAACGGATTGGGCAAGGAAAAGGTGGACCATGTGCGGAGCGGCGACTTGTGCGCCATCACCGGCATGGAGGGCTTTGAAATCGGTGACACCGTTGCAGACCTCGAGCACCCTGAAGCGATGACGCGCATTGAGGTGGACGAGCCAACGATGTCGTTGCTGTTCACCATCAACACGTCGCCTTTCTTGGGGAAGGATGGGGAGTTTTTGACCAGCCGCCACATCCGGGAGCGGTTGGACGCTGAGCTGCAAAAGAACTTGGCTTTGCGGGTGGAAGCGACGGACAGCGAGGACAAATGGAACGTCTTCGGCCGGGGCATTTTGCACCTTTCAGTCTTGATTGAAACCATGCGCCGTGAAGGCTATGAGCTGCAAATCGGCAAGCCCCGCGTGCTCGTCAAAGAAATCGACGGCGCCTTGCACGAGCCGTGGGAGCACCTCGTGATCGACGTGCCCGCAGAAGTGGCGGGAAAGGCCACCGAACTCGTGATGATGCGCAAAGGCCAGTTGCGGGTGATGGAAGCAAAGGGCGACTTGCAGCACCTCGAGTTCCACATTCCTTCACGCGGGCTCATCGGGTTGCGGAACCAAGTCCTGACCGCCACGGCGGGCGAGGCCGTCATGACGCACCGTTTTGAGGCGTACGAACCGCACGCCGGTGAGTTGGCCACGCGTTCAAGCGGCTCGCTCGTCTCCATGGAGGCCGGCCAAGCCCGGGCCTACGAAATCGACCGCTTGCAAGACCGTGGCATTTTCTTCATCGATCCGGGCGAAGACATCTACAAAGGCCAAGTCGTCGGGGAATGCGCCCGGGACAACGACATGGAGTTGAACCTCGTCCGCGGCAAGAAGCTCACGAACATGCGGGCATCGGGCGCGGACAAGGGACTTCGGATTGCGCCGGCTCGGAAGCTGTCGCTCGAGGAGTTCATGGAATTCATCAACGACGACGAGTACTTGGAAGTGACGCCTAAGGCGATGCGCGTTCGGAAAATTCCGAAGTAACGCACTGTGAACGGCCCCGTCCGCTAGAACGAGTCGTTCGGACAAAATCTACTTAGGTAATGACCAGCAATTCCACTTGCTGAAAAACCTTCTTGGCGTATCCGGATGGATCGGTATTTCGGTCATGCATCAGGTCATCGCTTGCGAACGGTCATGGCCACGGTTTCAGCATCGTTGCGTTTTGTCATGCCGGTCCAAACCCCGAGCCGTCCTGCAAAATAACGAACCGCCGCCCAGAGGCCGTATCCGGTGGGCGCACCAAGGGCGCGCAAGCTGGCCAGGGCTTCTTTGCGGTGAGGGGGCGTCAGGTGGGTGATTTGGCCCCAGAAGTAATGCCACGTCTTCTGCCGAACGAGGGGATCAGGCACCAAACCCGAGCCCAGGAACAGCGCCTTGGATCGCACCACATCGAGCGCCACCCGCGAGGCATAGCGCTTGCGGACCGACTTCTCCGTAATCCGGTAATCCATGGACACCTCCGGGCGGTAGGCGAACGCATAACCCGCCTTCAACAACCGCACCCACATCGGGTAATCCTCGACGAAAAAGCGGGTATCGTACCCGACTTCGAGCAAGGTCGCCCGCCGAAGGGTGCACGTCATCGCGGCAATGAAATTGCTCTCCAACAGCCGTGCGGCCAAGGCCTCCCGCGGCACCAGCCCGTGCTCCAGCACCTCCCCCTCCCACGCCCCCTTGCGGCCCAGCACCTCCCCAGTACCGTGCACAAAGGTCTGGGCAATGCTGAACACACCCACCACCGCATCTCCCAACGCTTCCAGGTGGGCCACGTCCTGTTCAATCCGATCGGGGCGCATCAGGTCGTCCGCCACGCCCACCATGTACTTGCCCTGAGCCAAATCCAGGCCGTGTTGACGGGTCTTCGCGATGCCTTGGTTCTGCTCGTGCACCACCAACTTCGCCGGGTGACCCGTCTGGGACAAATGTTCACGCACCCGCGCCACGCTGTCGTCCGTGGAGGCATCGTCGATGATGATGTGTTCGATGTTGGGGTAAGTGCTCCGCCGCACGGAATCAATGGTTTCAAGGACTTCCGCGCCCGTGTTGTACATCGGGGTCGAAATCGTCACGAGTGGCAAGGAGGCAGCATCCATCATATCCGGTTCAAGGGTTGGTTTTCTCCGTCAAATCGCTCATCGGCAACGTGATGCGGAAGGTGGTGAATTCGCCCACGCGGGAGTCGTGGACGCTGATTTTGCCTTGGTGGTACGACTCGATGATGCGCTTGGTGAGGGATAGGCCCAAACCCCAACCGCGGGATTTGGTGGTGAATCCGGGCGCAAAGACCTGGCTCCACTGGCTCCGTGGAATGCCCTTGCCTGAATCGCGGACGTCGAGCACCGCTTCCCCTCCCTCGTGCGACAACCGGAGTTCCAACGTGCCCTCTCCCTCCATGGCATCGACCGCGTTGCGCATCAAATTCTCGAGCACCCAGCTGAACAGCGGCGGACTGAGCGGCACCTCCGGCCCACCTGCAGCGGCCTCGAAAGCGATGTCCACCTGGGAACCGATGCGCGGCCGCATGTAATCCACCGTCGCCCGCACCACCTCCTCCAAGTTGAGCGGCTCCAACATCGGCTTCGACCCGATTTTACTGAAACGGTCCGCCACCATGTTCAGTCGCTCCACGTCCCGGTTCATCTCCCGCAAATAGTCCGGTGAAACCCCCTCGGCCTCGAGCAGGCCGATCCAAGCCATGAGGGACGACATCGGGGTGCCGAGCTGGTGGGCGGTTTCCTTCGCCATGCCCACCCACACCTGGTTTTGTTCTGCCCGGCGGTAGCTGCTGAAAATCAAATATGCCACCACCAAAAAGACCCCGATCAGGACCAACTGCACCACCGGATAATAGCGCAGCTGCGTCAACACCACCGAATCCGCGTAATACAAGTACTGCCGGCCTTGCGTGGGCAAATCCAGCGCGATGGGCTCATTGCGGGCAGCCATGTCGCCCAGCAACTTCCCGAGGGCAGCCGGGTCACGGAAGTCCACTGAATCCACTCGCTCCGCCCGGATGACGCGCTGCCGCGTGCTGTCCGTCAACACCACCGGCACCGAAGCGCTGTTGATCACCGTTTCCGAAATGAACGAATTGATGAGGTCGTTCATCACCTCGCGCAACTCACTGAACCGCAAACTTTCGTCCCAATAAACCCGCGTGCCCACCTCCGAAAACACGATGGCCCCGTTGCGCGCTTCCATCACGTCGCGCAGCGAATCGCGGTTCACCCCTTCCGGCACATTTACCTCGTAGCGCAATTGGTTGTCCGCCTCATAAATCAATACGGGAATCGTGCGGTTCGCCCACAAGAAGTCCGTGACGAACGTCAGGTCCATCCCCCGCGGCGGGTCGGTGATGAGCCGATAAGCATCGGCCAACCGATCGGCCTTCTCGCGCTCTTCTGCGCTCAGTTCCTCAAACAGCTTTTGGGTATAGCCCACCAAGGCGGCCCGCTGGCGAATGGCCTCGCTCCACAACCGCACCTTTTCCTGCTCCTCCGCGCGAATGGTGGAGGCAATCCGGCTCGACACCCACAGCGTGGCACCCGCAATCACGGCCGCCGCGATGAGCAAGACCAGCTTCCAACGTTGCTTGTTCGCGTAGAGGTTCAAAGGCGCTCAGGTCAATTGTACGCAGGGCATGAAATGGCGCCATGCGAAGCGCCGCTGCAGGCGTTGATGCCGATCACGAATTCGTGGGTGCTCGGCGAAGCAGCATTCATCGTCGAAAGCGTCCAGTCGTAGGCGTACCCCACGCTGATGTAGTCTGCAATGTTGAACTTGACCATGGCCAAAACCGCACTCTGGTTGCGGTAACCCGCGCCCACACCCACCAAACCATCGTAGTCCAAAAACGCCACGAGGTCCACGGCCAGCGGCACCCCCGCCGTCGCCCGCAAGGTAGCCACGGGCTGGAACGCCCACGGCCCATCGAGTTCCACCTGGGCACCCACCGTTCCCGTCGCGTACCGCTGCAACCGCGTGTTGGCCGCTACTTGGTCCACCCGCGGCTCGGCCACGTTGCCAATGGACAATCCGCCGTACCACGTGCGGTTGTAGTACCACACCGACAAATCCAGCAACGGCGCCACGAACTGGCTGTTGCCCGTAAAGGCCGGGTCATCCGCGATTTGGTACTCCGGCAAGGTGATCCCGTTCCAATTCAATTTCTGCTGAAAGGCACCCAAGCCCAGGCCCGCCGCCAAACGCGCGCCATTCGTCAACTTCATGTTGTAGCTGTATGCGAGGGACAGTGACAAGCTGCTCCACGCGGCGGCCTCGTCCGTTTCGATGCGGGCGCCGATGCCCGAAAAGTTGGGGCCGTTTGCGCTCAGCTGTCCGTGCAAGTTTGCAAATCCCGTGGCAGGTGCCCCCTCGAAGCCCGACCATTGGCTTCGGTAGCCCATGTGCAGATCGAGGCATTCGCGGCTGCCGGCGGCGGCGGCGTGGTCCTGGAACGGGTTGAGCATGCCGGTTGAGCGCATCGGGAACTGCTGGGCAGTGGCGAGCGCCGCACAGGCCATCAAAGGCAAGAGGAAGAAGTTCCGCATCATCGTACAACGGTTAAAGCGCCCGTGATGGTGGGGAGGTCCAAACCGGCATCGTTCAACTCAATGGTGTAGTAGTAGGCGCCCGATGGAACGGGTTTGCCGTTGCGGGTGCCGTCCCAGGCCTGGGGGTAGCCGGTGCTCCGGAACACGATTTGGCCCCAGCGGTCGTAGACCAACAGCCGCGCGCGGTCGTACGGAATGAGGTCCGGAATGGACCACCGGTCGTTGAACCCGTCGTCGTTGGGCGTGAAGCTGTTGGGAATTTCGAGGGGGTTGCCCACCGTGACCGTGACCGCATCGGAATACGCGCACGCGCCGATGAAGCCGGAAACCGTGTACGTCGTGGTGACATCGGGAGCCACCACCACTTCCGGGCCCGTCGTGGTGGAAATGAAGTAGTCCGGAGACCAAACGTAGCCCAACGCCGGGTCGCCTCCGGTGACCTGCAACGCCGCGCTTTGGCCTTGGGCGAGGTTCGCCGTGCAACACGCGTTGATGCCGATGGCGTTGCCATTGAGCGTCACCGTCAACCCGCACGGAGATGTGGTCGGCTCGTGGGACGTGCCGAGGATGAGCAGGTAGCGCGTGTTGGGCGCGAGGTCGTCCGTTGAGAGCGTGTAGGCCTCCGCAAATTCGGCGCACAGGGAAACCGGAACGTAACTCGACTCGTCGCAGTAGTCCTGTTGATCCGGTTCGACGACAAGGGCTGAAATGAGGTCCGGGGTGTTGTCGGTGCTGCAGTTGATGGCTTGGAAATCGATTTGGACTGAGCCTGTGAAATCGGTGTTCGCATTCGTCGTGAACTCCATGAACAGCGTGTAGGGCGCGTCGATGCAGTCGTAAAGCACCGGCTGCAAAGCCGTCAGGTTCACCGCTGTCGGCATCTCACCGCAGAGCACCTGCGGCGAATTGCAGTCCTGGGCGGTCCCTTCGAGGGTCCCGACCACCAACAAGGGCAACATCATCCACCGCATCGCGAAAAGGTAACGGCTGTTTTTCATCATTCGTCTGCAAACGTGATCAATACTGCTCCTTTTTCGACGGCCTCGCCAGCGACGGCCTCCACCTGCTCCACCCGCCCCGCTCGCGGCGACTTGAGGACGTTTTCCATCTTCATGGCCTCGAGGATGAGCAGGGCATCGCCCTCCGCCACTTCCGCTCCGGCTTCAATTTCAATTGAAAGCACCTTGCCCGGCATGGGCGCGAGCAATTCCCGGTCGAGCGATTCATCGGATGCGCTCATGCCCATCCGCTCGAGCAGTTGCATGCGTTCATCCGAAACCTGAGCAGACCACTTCACCCCATCGATCCGCAGCGTAACGTGGCCTTGGGCATCCGGTCCCTCGAGGAGCAGCACACGGTGGGTAGCCTCCCCCACCTGCACGTCCCAGGCCCGGGGCCCGACCGGGGTCCAAGCATCGTTTTCAATCGCGGTTGAATCGACCGCAGCCGTTTGGCCGTCCGGCCAGCGAACTTCGTATTGCATGCTGCAAGTTAGCCCGATTTTCACCCGAACTTGCCGCCGTGTTCAGCGTCTATTTCCACATCCCGTTCTGCAGAAAGGCGTGCCATTACTGCGACTTCCATTTCAGCACCCAGCTGGGGTCGGTGGAGGCCATGGTCGAGGCCATGGAGCGGGAGCTGGCCGTGCGGGCAGCGGGATGGCAGGCGATGGGGTCGCCGGGGACGGTTTACTTCGGCGGGGGGACGCCGTCGGTCTTGCATCCGGACCACATTGCCCGCTTGCTGGGCGCCGTCCGCCACCACTTCCCGGGCGGGGTGTGGGAGGAGGTAACGTTGGAGGCGAACCCGGACGACCTCACGCCGGAGCGGCTGGCGGGGTGGCGGGCCGCGGGGGTGGACCGGCTGAGCGTGGGGGTGCAGACCTTTGACGATGCGCTGCTGGGGTGGATGGGGCGGACGCACACGGGCGACGCGGCGGCGGAGGCCGTGCGGCGGGCGGGGGAAGCGGGGTTCAAGCGGATGACCTTGGATTTGATGTACGGGCTGCCGGGCCGGGATTTGGCGGGCTGGGAGCGGGATTTGGAGCGGGCGCTGGCCTTGCCGGTGAACCACTTGAGCGCGTACGTGCTGACGGTGGAGCCGCGGACGGCGCTGGGCGTGCGGGTGGCCCGCGGGTTGGAGCGGGAGGCGCCGGAGGCGGCGGTGGAGGCGGCGTACCGGCATTTGTGCGCGGAGACGGCGGCGCGCGGGTGGGCGCATTACGAGGTCTCGAATTTTGCGCCGGCGGGGGGCGAGGCGGTGCACAATGCGCGCTATTGGGAGGGCGTGCCGTATTTGGGCATTGGGCCTGGGGCGCACGGGTTTACAGGCCAAATCCGTTACGCTAACCGCCCGAACAACCCGCTCTACCTCAAGGCCATCCGCTCGGGCGACGCGCTTCCTGAGGACCGCGAAACCCTCACCCGCACCGACCGCTACAACGAGCAGCTCATGACCGGCCTGCGCACGGCGCGCGGCATCGACCTCCTCGCCCTCGAAGCCGCTTTCGGCATGCGGCCGGACCGGGCGGAAGCGGCGGCGTGGGAAGCGGCCGTCGACCGGGGCGAGGTTACCGCGGGCGCGAAAGCGACGCCGATCTGCGAGCTCGAACTCGAACTCAAGGAGATGTTCCTTCAAAACACCCGTCAAGAGTTGTCACATACCAAGCAAGAGTTGAAGAACGTAGCTTCGACTTTGATGCAGGCTCAGGATGAACTATATGAAACGAAAGGAAGCTGGAGTATTTTTGATTTTTCGTGGTAAAACCTCGTGATGAAGAGTTTGCCTCCGTGG
>JALQTD010000057.1 GCA_023264155.1 Flavobacteriales bacterium
GACCTCGTATCAAGGCGGGCACCTCGAGTACTTCAAGTACATGAAGGACTTGCTGGATCAGCGGGGGGCCGGGCACATCCGGATCTTTGGCGGGGGCGGTGGAACGATCTTGCCAGAAGAAATCAAGGAGTTGCACGCGTACGGCATCGAGCGGATTTACCACCCGGATGATGGGCGGGCCATGGGGTTGCAGGGCATGATCAACGACCTCATCGAGCGGGCGGACTTTGCGACGGTGGAAGGCGTGGGCGCGTTGGACGGGGCACTCGAGCGGTTGGCCGAAGGGGCGGTGCGGGATGTGGCGCGGTGCATCACGGCGGCGGAGACGGATCCGGAGGGGTTCGAGGCGGCGTTTGCAGCCGCGTGGAAGGAAGTGCCCGCCACACCGGTGCTCGGCATCACGGGCACGGGGGGAGCTGGCAAGTCGTCGATGGTCGATGAATTGGTGCGGCGGTTCTTGCTGGATTTCCCGGAGGCACGCATTGGCCTCATCAGCGTGGACCCGTCCAAGCGGAAGACGGGCGGGGCCTTGCTCGGCGATCGCATTCGGATGAACGCCATCCAAAACGGGCGGGTGTACATGCGCTCGTTGGCGACGCGGCAATCCAATTTGGCCTTGTCGAAGCACGTGGCCGAGGCGGTGAACGTGTTGAAGGTGGCGGGATTTGATTTGGTCATCCTCGAAACTTCTGGCATCGGGCAAAGCGATACGGAAATCATGGACCACAGCGATGTGGCGCTTTACGTGATGACGCCGGAATTCGGGGCCGCTACGCAGCTTGAGAAAATCGACATGCTCGACTTCGCCGATGTGGTCGCCATCAACAAGTTCGACAAGCGGGGCGCGCTCGATGCCATCCGCGATGTCCGCAAGCAGTTCAAGCGGAACCATGACCTGTGGGATGCCGCAGACACCGACCTGCCCGTCGTAGGCACCATCGCCTCGCAGTTCAATGACCCCGGCACCAACAAGTTGTACAAAATGCTGATGGACCGGTTGGCTGAACGCACGGCAACCTCCCTGCGCAGCGCGTTCGAGGGCGCAATGGATGAGAGCGAGAAGGCCTTTGTGATTCCCCCGGGCCGCGTGCGGTACTTGTCGGAAATCGCGGAGTCGAACCGGGCGTACAACACGTGGGTGAACCAACAAGCGGAACGGGCAGGCACGCTGCAAGCGCTGCGGGTGGCGGCATCCGCCTTGGATGAGGGGGACCGAGCCGCCGTGTTGGCCAAGGCGGAATCACTGACCCTGGAAATCGATCCGAAGAACCTCGCTTGGCTCGAAGCTTGGCCGGAATTGCGCGACCGCTACCGGGCCGCCATGTTCAGTTTCCAAGTACGTGGAAAACAAATCGACGTGGAAACCACCACCGAAAGTTTGTCGCACCAGCGCATCCCGAAGGTGAGTGTGCCCCGCATGAGCGGGTGGAAAGACCTGTTGCGGTGGGCCCTTCAAGAGGGTTTGCCCGGTGAATTCCCTTACACTGCAGGCATTTACCCCTTCAAGCGCCAAGGAGAAGACCCGACGCGGATGTTCGCTGGTGAAGGTGGGCCGGAACGCACGAACAAGCGCTTCCACTACGTCTCCCTCGGCATGCCTGCGAAGCGCTTGTCCACGGCATTTGACAGCGTGACCTTGTACGGGCGCGATCCCGATCCCCGGCCCGACATTTATGGCAAAGTGGGCAACAGCGGGGTGAGCATTTGCAGCTTGGATGACGCGAAGAAGCTCTACAGTGGATTTGACCTGTGCGCCCCGACCACCTCGGTCTCGATGACCATCAATGGCCCTGCGCCGATGATGCTCGGCTTCTTCCTGAACGCCGCCATCGACCAGCAGTGCGAAATGTTCATCCGCGAGCAAGGGTTGGAGGATCGCGTGGAAACCGCGTTGAAGGCGCGTTGGGACGACCGGGGGCTGCCGCGTCCGCGCTATGAAGGAACACTGCCGGAAGGCAACGACGGGTTGGGGCTCATGCTCCTAGGAATCACTGGAGATGAAGTGCTTGAATCAGCTGATTACGAACGACTCAAAGCGAAGGCACTGCAAAGTGTCCGAGGTACGGTTCAAGCCGACATCCTGAAGGAAGATCAAGCCCAAAACACCTGCATTTTCTCCACGGAATTCGCCTTGCGGCTGATGGGCGACGTGCAGCAGAGCTTCATCGACCGCGGGGTACGGAACTTCTATTCCGTCTCCATCAGCGGCTACCACATTGCCGAGGCGGGAGCCAATCCGATCACCCAGCTGGCCTTCACGTTGGCCAACGGGTTCACCTACGTGGAATACTACCTGAGCCGCGGCATGGACATCAACGCCTTCGGCCCCAACTTGAGCTTCTTCTTCTCGAATGGCATCGATCCAGAGTACGCGGTGATCGGGCGGGTGGCGCGGCGGATTTGGGCCAAAGCGATGCGCGAAAAATACGGGGCCTCCGCCCGGGCACAGATGCTCAAATACCACATCCAGACCTCCGGCCGCTCCTTGCACGCGCAGGAAATCGACTTCAACGACATCCGGACCACCCTGCAAGCGCTCTACGCGATTTACGACAACTGCAACTCCCTGCATACCAACGCCTTCGACGAGGCCATCACGACGCCCACCGAGCACAGCGTGCGCCGCGCCATGGCCATCCAGCTCATCATCAACAAGGAGTTGGGACTGGCGAAGAATGAGAACCCGCTGCAGGGTTCCTTCATCATCGAGGAGCTCACGGACCTCGTGGAAGAAGCAGTGCTGTCCGAATTTGACCGGATCACGGAGCGCGGCGGAGTGTTGGGCGCGATGGAAACCATGTACCAGCGTTCGCGCATCCAAGAGGAGAGCCTGCATTACGAGATGCTCAAGCACACCGGCGAATACCCCATCATCGGCGTCAACACCTTCCTGTCGAAAGAGGGTTCCCCCACCATCGTGCCGGGGGAAGTTATCCGGGCCACGGAAGAAGAAAAGCAGGTGCAGCTGCGGAACGTGCAAGCCCTGCGGGAAGCACACAGTGCGCGTGCCGAGGCCGCAGTGGCCGAAGTGCAACAGGCGGCCGTCGCTGGTGAAAACGTCTTCGAAGCCCTGCTCGAAGCGTGCAAAGTCAGCACGTTGGGCCGGCTGACCGATGCCTTGTTTGAGGTGGGCGGCGCCTACCGCCGGAACATGTGATGACGGGGCCTTACGCCGGCATCGCCTGGATGCTCCTGGCCACGGTGTTTTACACCGCAGCGAACATCTGCGTCAAGGCCCTTGGCCACTTGCCCACCGAGGAGCTCGTCTTCTTGCGGTCGGTGGTTTCGTTGGTGCTGGCGGGCGGATGGCTGCTTTGGAAAGGCAAGCCCTTGCTGGGAAACAACCGCAAATGGCTGGTGGTGCGCGGCGTGTTCGGCACGATTGGGCTGGCCACCTTCTTTCATACAATTCGCCACATTCCACTGGCATCGGCGACCGTCATCCAATACCTCTCTCCCATCTTCACGGTGCTGCTGGCCTGGCGGTTTGACGGGCAGCAAGCCATGCGGCCGGTGCAGTGGGCCCTCTTCGGACTCGCATTCGTGGGCGTCTTGATGGTGAAGGGGTTCGATGCCCGCGTGAGCTGGTGGTACCTGGCGTTGGGGCTGACCAGTGCGGCTTCGGCGGGCGTGGCGTACCTCGCGACCATGAAGTGCCGGGAGACGGATCACCCGGTGGGCGTGGTCATTTGGTTCCACCTGATTGCCGTGCCGGTGACGGGTTCGGTGACGGCTTTCACGTGGGTGCCGCCGGTGGGGTGGGAATGGGGATTGGCTTTGGCCGTCGGCGTGTTGAGCATTGTAGCCCAAATCGCGATGACCTTCGCCCTGCACCAAGGCCAGGCCAGCACCATCATGCCATTCAAATACGTCGGTGCCGTCCTCGCTTTTGTGGCCAGCCTGCTCCTGTTCGATGAGCGGCTCAGCGGCTGGGCCCTCGCGGGCATCGGCTTGACCATCGTCGCGGTGACCGCCAACACCCTGCTCAAGCGCCGGTCCGCCGCCGCACCAGCCGCCAACTGACGACTGCAGCAGCGGGCAAGTAGCCGAGGAGGTCCACCACTTGCATCCACATCGGTGCGGGGATGTTTTGGTTGTTCATCGCTCCGCCCACAAGCCCCAAAACGCCGATGAACCAACCCGGCCACGGGTGCTTGCGACCGGCGAGCAGCACGGCGACAGCGGCCCCCACCGTGGTCCCACCCCAATGCGCGAACAGCACCGAAAACTTCGCCGGCAGTGGCATCGCATCCATGAAGACCCGCCAGGCTTCCGGCGAATCCGGCATGGCTGCCCCAAAATCCGCACCCGGAATCAGTTGAGCCGCCAGCAAATGCAAACCCGACACGGCAAATACAAAGGCAAAAGAGCCTGCGAACAGCGCAGCAACGTAGCGCAAAATGAGAATGACTGTATTCATATCGGCTTTGCCGTTTCAAGGATGTGTTTTTCGTACCAAGCTTGCAATTGTGCCGTCAGCGGTGCCTCCTCCGGAAGGTGGCGGCCGTCCACTTCGGTCACGCGCGCCAGCGCTCCCATCGTCCCGGTGGTGAACGCCTCATCCGCCGTGTACAGTTCCGTCAACGTCAGGTCACCCTCCTCCGCCGGCAAGCCATATCTACCCGCTAGCCCGAGCACATAGGCTCGGGTCAACCCCGGCAAGCAAGCCACCGGCCGCGGAGTCCGCAGCACACCGTCCCGGATCACGAACAAGTTGGTCGCGTTGGTCTCCGCCAGGAAGCCCCGCTCATCGAGCATCACGGCATCGTCTGCGCCGGCCACGTTCGCCTCAATCTTTGCAAGGATGTTGTTCAGCAAGTTGTTGTGGTGGATGTGGGAGTCCAAAAAGGAAGGCGCATTCCGCCGGATGCTCGCCGAGACCAGCCGGATGCCCTCGCTGCCGTAGACGTACCCTTTGTACTCTGGCAGGACGATGAGGGTCGGGCCGTACACGTTGAGCCGCGGATCCATGCCACTGGTCGACTTCCGGCCGCGGGTGAGGGTAAGCCGGACGTGCACCCCGTCCTCCATGCCGTTTGCCTGCAAGGTTGATTGCACCGCCTGCCAAATCGCCTCCTCGCTGGGGATGGACTCAAACGCCAATGCACGCGCAGAATCGATCAATCGCCGGCAGTGTTCCTTCCATTGGATGACATGGCCCGAGCGGATGCGCAGCCCTTCCCAAACCGCATCGCCGCCTTGCACCACGCTGTCGAGCACGTGCACCTTCGCCTCGTCGCGGGGGACGAGGCCGTTGACCCACACGGAAGTGCCTTCATTGCGCGGATCGGGGAGGTTCCATTTTGCCATGGGCGCAAGTTAGTTGATTGCGTGCGCGCGCAGGGCGGCGAAGTGGGGGGCGCATGCGGCGAGGAGGGCCTCGTCTTCGGGGCGGCAGGCGGGCGCAGGGCGCATCGGTTGAGGCGTCCAGCCGGTGGAGGCGTGCACGCTGGCGTACCAGTATTTGGCCCAAACCCCATCCTCCATACGCGGCCCCGGCTCCCACCGCAACATCCGCTCGTCCCAATCCCATCCGCACACCCGGCACAGTGCGCGCAATCCGGCCTCGGGATCCGCCGCAAGCCGATCGCTGTCCAACACGTGCACCGGCCAACCGCTCCTCCGGCAGTGATCCCACCACCACGCTTGCCACGCCAAGCCCACGTCCTCCAAAGTCGGCCGCTCCACCCCACGCCGGTAACTGGCCAATAAGGCCGCCGGGTCGCGGACCAGCAAGACATGGGTGTGCTCAGCGAAAACGTCCGGGTTCCACCCCCGCAAATGGTTCGCCATGTGCTTGAAAAACCGCACCCGTGGGCCCGGCTGCAGCGCGCGAACCAGCTCGCCGGGGTCGGTCGCCTGCACGGCCAATACCTCCTCACGGGACGGCCGCGCCGCACCCGAAATGGAAAGGTAATGGCCGAACAGCGGCTCGTCCACCACTTCCACATCGCTGCGCTGGGCGACGGAATACATGACGGCTGTGGAACGGCACCGCGGCCCCGACCACAAAGAGACCAGACGCGCCATCGTCCCCTCCTGCGTCAGCGAATGACCTGGACGAATCCCGAACGCTCTTCCGGTGCGTCCTTGTGCGCCGATTGCAACCGGAGGTGGTACTGGTAGATGCCATCGGGCACGTAGTACCCACCGGATTGGTGTTCTCCCAACCAAGGCTGCTGGGGATCTTCCGATTCAAAAACGATTTCGCCCCACCGGTTGAACACGCGGAGCCGGTAATTCTCAGGCAAGATGGCGGACCCGACCGGCATGAAGGCATCGTTCATGCCGTCGTTGTTGGGTGAGAAGGCCGTGGGCACGTAAACCGCAAAGTCGATGGGGGTGAAATGTGCGGTGATCACGTCGCTCTCTTCGATGTTGAAAGCCACCTCCCGCGATTGGGGACCGGGGAATGGATTGGCTCCCTCCGATTCCCAATGATCGAACACCCAATTCGGTTCCGGAGTCGCCCATGCATCCAACGCGCCGATGGGCTCGAGTCCCCCACTCCACGTGGTCATCGTGGACACGCCGCCTTCAAGGGAAACCGTTCCTGAACCTGCCGGTTCCACATGGACTGTCAAGTCGATGTGCTGGATGATTTCAAAGTGCGCCGTGATGGTGTCGGGTTGGTTGACGAAGATGGTGCCCGGATTGCTGGTCAGCGATGGGGACACGTTGAGGCCGGTAGTGGACCATCCGGTGAACACGTGCCACTCGTCCACGCCCTCTGCCGCAATGCCGTGGTAGCCGGCGTCGGTCAGTTGGGCAGCGGGGTAGGTGCCGAAGGGGAGGTTGTCGAGCAAGATTTGGCCTGCACCTGCGGGCTCCACTTGGAAGACCAGCATTTCCGGTTCCAAATCCGAGGCAAAGTGCGCAATCAGCGTCACGTTCCCTTGCAACTCGAAGCCCAACACCGGGTTCTCCGGATCCAGCAACTCCACGTCGCCCTCCACCACTTCCCAGAAGAGGAACGGCAGGGCGTTCGTGACATCCGCAGTCAATTCCAACGGAAGCCCCACGAAGTACGTGCCATCGAACGGCGACGCCGATTGGTTGATGGTCACGGAATTCACTTCCACCTCACCGATGCCATCGATGAGGATGGTCACGGTGGCGGACTCCACGTCGTAGCAATCTTCCATCCCACTCACCAACGTAGAAGCGCAACGGCCGTCAATGAAGTCGTGGATTTCTTGCACATTCGCCTCCCATTGGGCCAAATTCCCGCCCCACCGCTGGATGTGCCGCGGCATTTCCGGCTCGATCACCGCAATCATCGAGTCCAGTGCCCAGTGCATGTAATCGCAGCTGAAGTACGTGTTGCTCAAGTCGGCGTAGCGGTTGATGTAGGTGGCCCAAAAGGTTTCGTTTTCCAACAAGGCGTTCAACACCGGAACGTGGCCCTGGCCTCCGGGATTCCCTAATGATTCAGGGTTGCAAGGATCGGCGTCCGGTTGCTGCGACGGCACGCCCGTGTAGTTCGTCCCGTGACCGAAGGTGTTGTCCATGTCCCACAAGGCGTATCGCCACCGCTTGGCCGATCCATCGGGGTGGCGGCCCCGCCACCAGGCCGTGTTCCAATTCAACCAGTCGGCACACACCACGTAGGAGTTCATGATGAAGTAATCGATGAGGCTCATGGGATTCAACGCGCTCACCACGTAGTCGTAGTTCGCCGGATCCGTCATGTCTTGCGTGGTCACGAAGTTGACCAAGGTGTTCCAATCGGCCGCACTTCCATACTCCTCCCACGTTCCGCCCCATGTTTTGATGAAGTCCACGAAATGCCGCGGCTGGTCGTAGTACGCCAGCGTGAAGTCCAAATCATCGACCTTCTCCCGGTATTCATAAACACCCCAATACTCGCCGTTCAAGTAAACAATGCACGACTCGTTCGTCCGCTCATCGAGGTGCAGGTCGGCGAGGTGGCTCAGTGTTTGGACGTAGGCGTCTCGGATGTGCCCGCCGCCCGAGGACGGGTAGTTGTCGTTCGCCGCAGCTTTGAAAATCAGCCGCTGGTACGCGTCGCGGTCCTTGACGTGAAACAAGGGCGCCTGAACGGCATGGGAGTACCCCATTTCGTCGCGCGAGACGTAGTCGAATCCTTTTTGTGGATACGCGTTGGAGTCGTTTCCGTGTTCGTTCGCATCCCCGGTTGCCTCGCACCAAAACGTACCATCGGGGTAGAAGAACTCCACATGCGTGGGCTCATCGACCCCTCCTCCCCATCCGCCTGGCCAAACCCCATCCTCCTGGCCATCTCCGGAGACCGAGACCACGATCATGGCGTGCTCGTCGTCGCCCGTGAAGTACGTGTTGGTCGCCACGTAGCTCGTCGCCAAATCCCCGGATGGATCAAAAGCCGCCGCCCGAATAACGGTGGTCGCGGCCACATCAATCGGCCCCGTGTACAATGTACTCGTGGCGGTGGGGGCATAACCGTTGAGGGTGTAACGCACCTCATACCCCGCCGGTGCTGAAAGCGCCACCGCGACCCCTCCGGCGTAGTAACCCGCCTCAACGTCGAAAGTGGGCGTTTCGACATAACCCGCGTAAAACGGACCGCCGTTCGGCGCTTCGGGGGTCGGATCCGTGCACACCAGCCAATCCCCTGCCCCATCCACGTCACGTGCCCAGCTGTGGTCCGCTTGCGAAGGCGTCCAATCGACTCCGAACGTGTAGGATTCCAATATGCTTCCGGATGGATCTGCAAACACGATGGATTCCCCTGCCGTCTGCCGAATTTTGAAGTTCGTATTCAAGTTGCCGCCTGCGAAGAGGTTGGCAGGGATTTCGCCTTCGGCAGAGCACATCACCATTTGGAAACCGCCAGCGGGCACTTCCGTTCCGGCTGGGATTTCAAACTTGGTCGGGTCATCGGGGTTGTCGCTCAAGAAGTAGCCCCCGAGGTCAATCGCACTGCCCGTGGGATTGTAGAACTCCACGAAATCCTCGTTGTCCCCTCCAATGCCCAAGGAGTAATTCGCGGCCGAAAACTCATTGATGACCACCTGGGCCGATGCGGTCCAAGCCATGCCCACCAAAGCGAACGCCCACCAAAGTTTGCTCTTCATCACTGCGAACGTGTAGCTGGTTTATTGAATGCTCAAACGAACCAGCATGGGCTGGCTGTTGCCTGACGTCAAGCGCACCATGTAGCTGCCCGGCTCGAGGTCGGACCGCGCAATCCGGTGCTGCGTGCCCGAAGTCACCGCGGATTGGACCACCCGACCGCGCGCGTCGAGCAAGTCAATGGTGACCGGCTGGCGTGCCGGGTTCTCGAACCGAATGAGCGCTTCATCTGTCATCGGATTCGGGAAGACGATGGGCGCCGACGCTACCGCCTCGCTTACGCCATTGGTCAACACACACCCTTCCGCGATGACATGTAAAGTGTTCTCATATTGGTCATTCACCACATCCACGACGGATTCAATGCAAATCTCGTCCGATGCATTCGACCAGTACAAGCGCACCAAAGGCACCCACTCGTAATTCTTCTTGAAGCTCTCCCCCTCGTAGGACAGGCCGATGACCTTGGAACCACCCGGCATGAAAGCGGGCTCAATGGGGTACTCGATGGGATCGGCGATGCTCACAGCACTGGCGATGCCCATGCCCGACATGATGAATTCATAGCCTACAATGCGGTTGTTCGGGTTCAGGACGTGCACATCGAGAAAGCCCTCGCTCATGTTGACGTTGCCGATGGCGAAATGCACCGTATCAAAGGGGTTGGTGATTTCCACTACCGGGAACTGGCACTTGTCGTGGAACCCGGAACTGTCGGGGTGCTCGTGCGCCACGTTGAAGAATTGGCACTGCGACATCAGGGCCGCATCGGTGACCGTGATTTCGCCGTCTTGGTCGATGTCGGTGCACGGCTCAGCCTCGATGTCATTGCCGAGGATGTGCTCAACATACCCCACCGCGTCGGAGTACTCTTGGGCGCCATTGGCATCCAAATCTCCCATGAGGGCCGAACCGTTGCATTCACCGTTGCAATCGGGCTGCGCCAAACCGAACACTTCGCCGGTGCAATCGGTGTACTCCGCGCAATCCTCGAACTCCTCCACCACCAGCTCCCCACTGGACCGATCGATGCCGATGCACACCACCGCCCAGTTGTTGTCGTACGAAGTTTCATAACGTCCGAGGGCATCCGGGCTCTCGTCCCAATTCACCCGCACCACCAGTTGGTACTGCCCATCCGGGATGTCGGTCACGTCAATCCATTGGCAGGAAAGGCCGCTGCTGTAAATGTCACCGCAATGCGCCGAAATGCCCATGTTGCTGCAGCCGTACTGGGCGGTGCCGCCGTCGCTGCACTCCAAATCCATGACGCAGAAGCCGTTCTTAAAACCGATGGGCAGCGCCGTACCGTCCATTTCGAACAGGATGTATTCTGCATAGCCCTTATAATGGAAATGGTTGTGGCAATCGCCCCATTCGAACTGCTGCGTAGTCCCGTTCTGGGACGTTGGGCCGATGTAGTAATCCACATCGCCGATGTTTTTGATGTGGGTGGTGAATCGGACCAATTCCCGTGTGCCATATCCATTCAAGCACCCTTCACCCACATAGCAATCCCCCTGCCCCACTTCCAACGTTGCAGCGGTCAAGCTATTGGAAATCGCGCTTTCAAGCACGATCAAATCCGGCCCCGTGCAATTCGGGTCGCCCGGGTAAATGCAGTCACCCGAATCCACCTCTGCAAGCGGGCTGTAATTGCATGCCGCTTCGTCCATGCACCCCGTAGGTGGCCCCACGAAATCGAACTCCCAAGCGAAGTCGCCGCCACAAGACCCGTCCAGACTCGCCATGCGCACCCAGTACGTCACTCCGCCCTCGAGCAACACCGTCAGCGATGCCGACTCCCCGCAACCGCCTTCGAAATCATCGTAATAGATGGACCCTTCGTTGGTGTCGTCGAAGTTGTTCATGTTGCAGTAGTCGTAAATCCAAAGGCGCGTGTTGCAGGCGGCTTCGCACGTGCTGAAGAGGTACATCCCGTTCTGCGGCGGGGTGAACGTGTACCAATAGTCGTTGCTTGTTTGGTCTACCCAACCATAATCCGCCTCGGACAAATCGCCTGCATCCGTGCAAGTCGAGCCCTCCGGGCACAGGAAAAACGCGGATTCCCCGAAGCCAAAGCTGTTGCCTGAAGCCACCTCTTCCCCATCGATGGTGATCCAATACCCTCCTGGCGAATAAATTCCGTCACCGTAGGAATCATAGATGTGGAATTCCAAGCACGGCTCTGGGATGCTCGCATCAAAGCACACAACGGTTTCTTCGAGGACGCCGCTGGTGCCACCTCCGCCCTCGGCCAAAACGACATCACCCGACAGCAGTTCCCAGGTGGTTTCATTCGGCCAGTTGTCCGGCTGAACGCCGATGGTGATGGCCATTTCCCCGTCAGCACATTGCGCTGAAGCGGTGATGGAAGCGCACGCGAGGCCGGCGGCCGCGATCATACGCAAGGAGACAAATCGATTCATGTGGTTGGTTTCGGTGAAACAGGATGCAAAAGATACACCAATGCAGGCATTCTTCATGAAAACTTCACAGAAGGACAAAGGGTTGCATGGCTTGAATTCCCGCCAATGCTTGCCGCATCACATGGCTTCTGCTATTTTTGCGGCATGGCACATGATCACCACGAACCCCAGCAGAACGAAATCGGTGGGCCGGTTGTCTTCGCGCTCATGATGTTCGCCATTGTAGTGATGGTGATTGCATTCATGGCCTCGTAAATCGGCGCTGATTTCATTCAAAAAAACCCCGTGTTGGCAGGCCGACACGGGGTTTTTTAACGCGGTTGAATCGGGTGGTTTATCGGGCCAGGTCCATCTCCTCGACCAAATGCCCCGCACCGGCATACACGTCGATGACCCACAACACGTAGCGGATGTCCACCATGATGTTGCGGCAGCGGGATTCGTCGAAGAGGATGTCACTCATGGTGCTTTCCCACGTCCGGTCGAAGTTGATGCCGACGAGGTGGCCATCGCCGTTGAGCGCCGGCGAGCCGGAATTGCCGCCCGTGGTGTGGTTGCTGCCCGTGAAGCAAACCGGCAGGTCCCCGCTCGCATTCGCATAGCGCCCCCACTGTTCCGCCCGCAAGGCCTCGACCAAATCCAAGGGCAGGTCAAAATCCGGATCGCCCGGCACGTACTTCTGCAGGATGCCTTTGTGCGTGGTGAACGGCTCGTACCGCATGCCATCGTACGGTGCAGAGCCTTCGACCTTGCCGTACGTCAGGCGCAGGGTGCTGTTCGCATCGGGGAAGAAGGCCTCGTCCGGGAACAGGTCGCGCAGTGAACGGGTGTAGAGGGCGGTCTGCTCGTCGAGTTCCCCGCGGAGGCGGCCGTATTCAGGAGCGACCTGCTCGAAGTAAGTGGCCCGGAGCGACTCGATGAGCTGGAAGGCGGGGTCTTTGGCGAGTTTAGCGAAGGCTTTGGTTTGGCCTTTATCGAGGAGGGCCAAAAGCGCATCCGCATCGTCGAAGATGGACTTGGCGAACAGGTTTTCGGCAAAGGCCGCGCCATCCGACACGCCCCGCAGCGGAGCCGGGAGGAAGTCGGGGCCCGGAACGTGGGCGATGTACGGCTCGGTCAGCGCTGCGAGCAGGGCTTCATCCGTGGCGGCATCATACGTCCGGAAATGGGCCGCGACGGAGGCGCGCAATGCGTCGAGGGTCGCCGTCCACTCACCGGCTTCTTCAAGGGCGGCGCCATTTTCGATGGCATCGCGGAAGCCGTGGGCGAAGTTCAGGATGTCCGCGCCGTAGTAAACGTATTCGATGAAGAGGGCACGGGCGGTTTGGTAAGGAAAGTAGGTGGTGTTGAGGGCTTGGATGGCCGGGACGCACGCGGCGATTTCGCGGTTGCCCGTGCTGGCGG